>NZ_JAXOJH010000006.1:0-220587 GCF_036663655.1 Sphingomonas flavida | reverse complement strand
CCATCCATGGCCTATGGAACGCCATCGGCCGCATCCTCGACCTCTACTCACCACAGGAATGTGCCAACTACTTCGCCGCGTGCGGATATGATGCAGACTGATCGAAAACCGCTCTAGCGGTGAAAGAGGTCGGCTGAGGAGGATCAAGTGGGGAAGCTGGGGGACTGGATAGCAGGCCAAAGCGCTTGGGTGAGCGATGCGCTGCAGCGAGCAGCACTGGCCGATGGCCCGACTGCGGAAGATGCGGAAGCCATCGCAATCCGGGTCCAGGCGGCGCACGGGATATCCGTCGAGGGGCAGTTAAAATGCATGGCCTTCGACGAGGCTTGCCTCGTCCCGAATGGCACTGCTGCTGCCCACGCTCTCATATGCTCGATCGGCCCGCTCGACCATGTCGATCGACTGGTTCCAGGTCAGGAGCTCAAATTCGCGCTCGACGGGCTGACGATCATCTTCGGCGAAAATGGCTCGGGCAAGAGCGGCTACGCCCGCGCGGCACGCCGCCTCTGCACGTCGCGCGTTCCGTTCACGCTGCAGGGGAATGTCTACAAAGAGAATGAGGCGGCGCCCACGGTAGGATTTACCGTCAAGACCGGGGACGCCGATGCGGTCGCATATCAATGGGTCGAGGGTACGGCTCTCCCCGGCGCATGTGCGCACATGACCTTCCTCGATACCGCCAACGCGCGCACCTATGTCGAAGACAAGACCGAGATCCTGTTCCTCCCGCCGGAAGTCCGCTGCCTGACCACTTTGGGTCAGCTCTATGGGATGGCCGCGCAGCAATGTCAGACAGCATCCGACGCGTTGACCACCGCCCATAGCGGCGCCGTCGGTAGGCAATTCTCACCGACTACGACGGCCGGAGCGCTCGTCACTAAGCTATCGACAGTAACAGCGCTCACCGATCTACCGTCGGCCGACGCGCTTCGGGCTGCGGCAATCTGGGACGACAACGCCGCCGCCCAGCTTGCCGATGTGCGATTACAACTTGCTCAAGGCCCGGCCGCCCAGGCCAGAACGCTCCGCCGATTGGGCGACGCCGCCAAGCTGATCGCCGACAAGGGTATCGCCGCGATCCCCTCACTCGGGCAGGCGCAGATCGATCAGGATGCGGAGCTCGTGCGCAAGCGCGCCGACGCGCGCGTCGCTGCCGATGCGTTCGCGGCCGAACAAGTCGGCCGCTTCCCGATTGCGGCAACCGGCAGTGATACATGGCGCCAGTTGTTTCTTCTCGCACGGCGGTTCGCCGCGGAAGCCGGGCTCGTGCCTGAAGATGGCGCGTTCGAGACAGGCGACCCCTGCATGCTCTGTCAGCGGCCATTGGACGCGGAAGCGCGAGACCGATTTGCCGCATTCGACGCCTATATCGAGGCGGAGGCGGCCGCAGCGGTGGGTGCTGCTAACGACGCCATCGCGACACGCCTAGCGGCGCTTCGCGCCCTGGATCTCGTTGCTGCCGAACAGGTCCTGCAGACCCTCGCCGAGCATCGCGCCAGTGACGAGGCGCTGCGCGCAATTGTCGAACGTGCTGCGGAAGCGATGGGGGCGTTGAATGAGCATCGGCAACGCCTGGTTGATTACCTGGAAGGGAGATCAGCCGTCGGCGACCGCCCAGAAATCGCGGCGATCGTCACGCTCTCTCGCGCCGCAGATGATCTTCTCGCCCGCGCCGCGACGCTCGAGCAGGAAGGTGGTGTCGATCCGGCGGCGACCGCGCTGGAGCAAGAGTTACGCGACCGCGAGACATTGGCCGGCTGTATCGAGATGATGATCAACCGACGCGACGGTCTTGCCGACCGCCAGCGCTACCTGGCCTGCGTGGCCGCGTTGGGCACGCGCCCGATTTCGATCCTCGCGTCGTCCTTGAGGGGCGAGCTCGTCACCCCCGAATTACGCGGCCGGATCGAGCGCGAGATTACAGGCCTCGGCATAGAGCACGTCCCGCTGCGATTTACCGAGCAGAGTGCGTCCGGGAAGAGCTTCTTCGAAATGGCGCTCGCGAGCGTCGGCCGCGCGAAAAAGTCGGCGGTCTTAAGCGAAGGCGAGCAGCGGGCGCTCGCCATTGCCTGCTTCTTGGCAGATGTGCATGTCAGCGAGAGCAAGGGCGCCATCATCGTCGATGATCCTGTAACCAGCCTCGATCATCAGCGTATCCGCCGCGTGGCCAACCGCTTCGTGGATGAGGCGGCGCGCGGCCGACAAGTGATCATCTTCACTCATAATTTGCTGTTCTATCAGGAAGTGCTTCGCGCCTGTGCCGATCGCGATCGGCAAGTTCCGGCGCTGCCATGTCTTATTCAGCACTCGACGGACGGATTTGGTCTCGTGTCCATTAATGACCAGCCTTGGATCGCCAAGAAAGTGCGCGAACGAGAGCGGGCATTGGAAGAGCAGCTAAAGTCCATCCCGGATGGGCTCGCCGCAGATAGCGAAGAGCTGCGCCGCCACGTCAAACAGTTCTACACCGATCTCCGCGAAACGTGGGAGCGCGCGGTAGAGGAGGTGGTTTTAGGCGGCGTGGTCGAGCGGTTTGGATCTGATGTGAAGACCCAAAGCCTGAAGATGGTCGATATCGACGACAACGATTACCGGACGATCTTCTTCGCCATGAAGCGTGCTTCGGAACGCTCCGGACACGATCAAGCAAATGCAAAACAGATCGATGCTCCCGACAAGAAGCAGATGGAATCGGACCTGATTGAACTCAAAGGATTTATCGCGACACACAAAAAGAAGGGCCAAGCCGCAAGCGAACGCCGCAAGGATTTGGAGCAACCACCGAAAGCGAAAGTCGTTTAATAGGCTATCCTACGAGCGCATCACCGCTTCGAGCTGCATGTCCTGCCTCGCTAACGACCGAAAATAGGGCGCGTAGATGCCGTCACTAGCTTCATGAACAACCGTCCGCTTACGCCGTCTAAGCGCTCGGAAGCGGCCGTTCCGCTCCCCACCAGAGTTCCGACCTCCCTGTTGGCGGCCCAAAAATTGAAGGCAGCGCACACGGTCGTCCATTTGGCATATTCCGACCGCGGGCCGTGATCATGGCAAGCGACAACGACTGTCGAGATCAGACGCTAAGAACGATGGGCAACACCCTGGTCAATTCCGGCGCACCATCAAACACGGCAAAGCGCACCGGATAATCGCGATAATCGTCGACGTCACCGGCGCGTCGCAATGTCTTCAGGTACGTGGGACTGACGATACGCTTCACACGGGCGAGATGATCACCAGGAATGGTGCAGGTGCCGTCCGGATTTCGCTTCAGTGCCGGCAGCCCCCAATGATACATATCCTGGGGGTCTCCGCATTTTTCACCCAGGATATGTAACACATTACGGCATCGACCCAGCGCCAGCTTTTGATAGACCTGCTCAAGCGACAGATCGTTTGCGCGCTCGAATTACGCAACGCGTGCGTCCATCCTCTGACTGTCTCGCGAGCAGTAGCCGATGGCGAGCTCGTCGGGATTGCGCGCGGGCTAGGAACTAGTCGGGCCTTCATGGGCGCGCATCCTGCACGGCACAGATCCAAATTCAGCTGATCGTCGGACCTGATCGTCCTCGCCCGAACTGCCAACTGATGCCGTCCGCTCGCATGATCCCCGAGGTGGCCTTGCCGATGTTGCGCTCCAGCACATCGCGCCATGGTACGAGTGTAAAATCCCGCGACCGTTCGACGACGGCGTAGCTTCCGCTTTCCAGGTCAACGCGACGCGCGATCACGCCCTCGATGCGGTCCCCGTTTTGCGCCGGTTCGAACGGCTTGCCGAACTGCTGGGCGAGCCGGCCGCCGGCATCCCGCATCTCACGCCGGCCAAGCTCATCCAGCGCGCCATTGCGCAGCTGGAATTCCCGGCCTTCGCCCGTCGCCAATTGCTGCTCGATCAGCCACTGCCTCCGCGCGGCCATCGCTGTCCGTACCTCTCGCCCGAAGCCCGCATCGCGCACTGGGGCGCCGATGCCGGTCGCTAGCTCGCTATCGAGCCACGTCGGCGCTTGGACCGTCGAGAGGTCGCCGACTTGCCGTGACGACAATATCGACAGCGTAACCGGACGATCGCGCTGCTGCCGCTGCGCGAAGGCTTCGGCGCGGGCGAGATGATCGCCGGGGATGATCCAGCTGCCGTCCGCCAAACGATCTGGTCCGGCGCCCGCGCGGCGCATCGCTTCGAGCCGCCGCACATGGCTGGTTGCGAACGCCTCGCTGGCACTAGGATCGTGGCGCAGGTGCAGGTCGACCGAGTAGCGACCGCCGTTGGCACGGGCGACGACATCGACCGTACGATCCGCCTGGCTCGCTGCGGCCTTGGTCGGCTCGATCCGCACCGTGGCCCCCTCGGGCACCGATGGCGTCGCGTCGCCGCGCCCGATATCGACATAATGGACGCGACCATCGATGCCATCGATGATCATGTAATGGCGATCACGATGCTCATCCGAAAAGCCACGGTGGATCACGCGTCCGACGAGCGGTTCGCGTAGCTCCACGGTGATCACCTGCTCGACCCCGGCGCGGTCGAGCCGGCGCCCGGTCAGTTCGCGCTGCATGAGCCGGACGATGTCACCGCGCTCGACCATGCGACGCAGCGTGTCCTCAAGCCCTTCCGCCAGCCGGTAGCGGCCGCCACCCAGATCTTCGGCCAGGTCCATCGCCCTGAGCTTGCGCAACCGACCCGCCGCGATCGACTGCTGGAAGGGATCATTGTCCGTCGCCGCCACGGTGCGATCGGCATCCATCCGCCGTAACAATCGCCGGTCGATCGCGGTCAGCCGCTCCTGGTCGACATCGTGGCGGAGACGATCCTCGATCTCGCGGTCGGTGCGCGGCCCGAGGTCGAGCGTCACCAGCTCCGACGCGCGCTCGCGCAGACCATGCGAAATATACTCGCGGGCGATGATGAGATTGTCGCCACGATCATCGACGCCGCGCAGCACGATATGGGTGTGCGGGCGCTCGGTGTTGAAGTGGTCGACCGCGACCCAGTCGAGCTTCGTGCCGAGGTCCTGCTCGGCCTGCGTCATAAGGCGGCGGACATAGGGCTTGAGGTCGGGATATTCGGCGCCATCCTCGGCCGATACGATGAAGCGGAACTGGTGCCGATCGCCGGCAGTGCGCCTGAGAAAATCGTCGCCGTCGGCGCGATCGGTATCCGGACCATAGAGCTCGCCCGGCAACCCTTCCCGAGTGACGCCGTCGCGCTGGATGTAGCGCATGTGGGCGCGGGCGGCCTGGCCGCCTTTCCCGCGAAGCCGGATGAGGCTCGCCTTCACCACCGCCCGCCGCGCGCGCATGCCTCTGAATCGATCGCGACTAGAGAGCAGCCGGCCGACGCTCGCGCCGCGCCCGATCCGGCTGCCGTCGAAGCGGCGCGCCGTCACGCCGGTCTTGGTGCCGGCGAGTCGCGCCGCGGCGAGGATGCGCCCGCCATATGTCGGCGCGCGCTTGCCGTCCTTGCTCCGGCTCCTGCCCAGCTTCGGCTTGAAGTCGTCGTCAGGCATCGAAATGCCCCGAAGTCTCGCGATTTCGAGCCGAGCCTAACGAATTTCCGCCACTTCTTGTGCGACAGTCTCGCAGCCGCAGGCTGCTGTCTCCTGAAAAAAGGATGTGCAGACAGGTGCTTATGCGGTGTCGCGAGACACTGCCTTTATCTTGTTTCTCCTTCCTTCCTTCCTCCGCATCCCCAAGGTTAGAAAATGGGGGAGAACCGATGCCGGGCCACCGCCGTCTATCACGGCAAGAAAGCTCGCGATGCGTGCGCTTCGAGCGTGGTATCGAACGCCCGGTCCGGCGTTCCTTGCCGCATGTATTCCAGCGCAATGCCGCTTCCCCGGCCGCCGCAAACCGGTGCGCCAATGCCCCTCCGGCACCGCGTCCGGACGGCCATTCCACCCAGGCGCTCAATGCGTTCATCTCGCGGTCCGACGCCGCACCTGTGTCCTCGACCATGCCCATCACGACCTTCCGCGTGGTCGTCCTCACCATCGGGAACGGTGTCGGGAGGGTGGCCGAGCAGCTATAAGGACGGCGAAGAAGTAGCGCGCCGCGGAGCGCATATGCGAGGCTCATCGCGCTCAATCCGCCTTCGAGAGTGCGACGAAAATCGACGATCCGAGAGCCGTTTCTTCACTGCCTGGATAGACCACTCGCACATCCCTGCGCACCGCGAACAGCGATGGCGGCTGGGCTGCCGGTATCCGCACCGGCATCCGTCCGGATGTCGGCGGTGCGACCCTGGCGAGATAGGCCGCCGTCTCGGCCGGCAGGCGAGCGTGTCCCGCGAGATAGTCGGCATAGCGCCCCGGGCCGGCATTGTACGCGGCGAACAGGCCGGGATACCCGAACCGATCGTACATCAGCCGCAGGTAGAGCGTGCCGGCGAGGATGTTGTCGCGCGGGTCGTCGGGATTGTCGCCGAGGCCGAGCCGGGCGCGCATGTCGACCCATGTGCCGGGCATCAATTGCATCAGACCGATAGCACCCGCCGAGGAGCGGATCGGGCGCCCGTCGAGCATCGTCCGCCCATCGCTCTCGGCCCGCATGACGCGCTCGATCCACGCCGTCGGCACGCCGAAACGGCTCGAGGCCTCGACGATATAGGGACGCAAGTCGGCGACCGTTTCCGCATGCACTGGCCCGGCATAGAGCGCCGACACGGCGGCGATCCAGAGCCTCACCATGCCCATAGCAGCCGCGCCTTGCCGACGATATCGACGCCCTCGGTCACCCCGAAATAGCGTCCGTCGAACGATGCGGGCGCGTCCATCAGGAGGAAGCGCTGGTCCCCGCGCAGCCGCCGGCATCCCGACCAATGCGGCATTGGCCGCCCCGCGCGATCGACGTCCAGGCGCTCGGCGACCGGCCGGCCGTTGACGAAGACCCGGCGCCCCAGCGCACAGACCTCGTCACCGGCCGTAGCCGCAACCCGCTTCACCAGCGGCACGTTCAGGGGGAGATAGCGGCGCGTGGCGGCGAGCCGCCGATAGGGCTCGGGCAATTGCGCGACCACCATGTCGCCGGGCCGTGCCGCGGTGCCGGGGGAGACCGCATAGAGGCCGATGGGCGCGCTGGCGCTCGCGTTCCAGACGAGGCGGGGCGCGGGCGGCAGCGCGACGGTCGACAGCACGACAGCGATGCCGACCGCGCCGATGGCGATCCGCCGGACGCGCCGCCGATGCCTTGCCTTGTCGGCGCGCAGCGTGTCGCCCCAGTCGAGCAGCGGCGTGCCGGCGATGCCGGGTCGACGCGTGCTCATCGTTCGAAATCCCGCCCGGCATGCTCGCGGCTCCAGCCGTCGAGATCGTCGATATGATATTGGACGAAGCGGCTGTGGCGGCGATAGAGCGGCCCCTTGCCAGTGCGGCGCAGGCGCTTCAACTGCCGGCCCGACAGCTTGAGATAGGCGGCGGCCTGGTCGGTGTTGAGGAAGGGTGAGCCGCGTTTGGCGCGGTTCGCGCGGGTGATCTCGTCGTCGAGGTCCATGCTTGCGGTGTCCTTCGCAAATCGGCGACCCGGGATCGGTCGCCTGGGACCCCAGGACTGCGGGAACCGGCCTTGAGGCGGGAGTGTCGGAAACCGCATCGGCGGTCTTGGACACTCCCTGGGCCGGTCAGCGGGACCAGATGAGCTTCCACTCCGCACCGTCGCCCTGCACCAGCTGCGCGTAGATGGGTGCGGGCAGCGAGGGATCGTCGATCTTGAGGCTGAGATACTCGGTGCCGCTCTCGCGCGCGGCCTTGGTCCAGGCCGCGCCGATCTCGATCGCACCGGCGTGGATGCGGTGGTCGGGGGCGCGGTCGTTGTCGCGTTCGCAGGGGCGGATCGTCGCCTTGGTGTTGAGCGTCAGGGTGCGGATGGTGCCTGCGAAGACGCCGTTGTCATCGCGGACGAAGCTGCCGATCTGTGCCATGTCACTGTATCCTTGCTCGCGAGAGCCGCCCTCTTGCGGCCTCGACAGGCGGTCGACCGGCAGGCGCGCGACGACGCGCACCGAAGGCCGAAACGGACGTGGAGGACGGCGCAGCCGTTGCGCGGGAACAGGAGTGGGCCTGCCAGACCCGCCGTCGGCGAGGCCGTGGGAGGGCGGCTCTTGCTTGGGAGACTTGGACACCGAACAGATCGGGAGCCCCGTGATGACCGATGCCGGATTCGCCAGCCGGCCAGTTCCCCATTGGCGTGATACCGGGCCTGGATCCTCCCGCCGATAGACCGATTACCAAGCCCGGCCACCCCATGTCGTGCAGCGGTTCGATGGCTGGAAATGACAGGCCATAGGCCGTGAGGAGAGCGACCGCCCAATTGGCCTGATCGACCCGCGTGAGCCGTGATCCTCCCGAGTGGTGATATCCCGACGGGCGGGGGAATGCCGCTCAGATACGTCAGCGCTGGGTGGCATGGTCCGTTGCCACCCTGCCACCACCCGCCGTCGCCATGTACGCCGAGCCGGTCGAGGTGATTGTCGTGGCGATGCCCCCGTTGATACTCGCCGCAGACATCGACGCTCGCGAGGCAGCACGCCCTCGTCCGCGTTGATAAGCTGTCATTTTGTCGATGGCGGGTATCGCGACCACGGGCGATTCTTTCCTTTTCGACAGCGCGCCGTCGCCCCCGCAGCGGGGCGGCGGCGCGCGATTTTTTGTCAGGCCCTGCCGCCTTGGTCGCGCCAGCGCGTCGCGAGCCAATCCCTCGCCTAGCGCCGTATCGAGGAGCCGGTGCGACGGCGACCGGCTCCCCTTCGCCCGCGTTATCCGCCATCCGGTTCGGTGGGCGGTTGGCGCCGCAGCAGCGCCTCCGCCCAGATGATCGACCCGGCACTCCGCGCGGTCGCCGCCCAGACCGAGAGCGGGACGAGACCTTCGAAGCCGATGTCGCGCTCGATTTGGAGTCCATAGGGCAAGCGGAGCGCGGCGAGTTCGCGCAGCGAGAAGGCGCCGAGCTCGGGACAGCCGAAGCCGAGATCGGCGAGGCCGAACAGCGTGTCGCCATCCTCCCAGAGCTCGGTCGCCAGCCATGTTCCGGCACCCAGCGGATTGAACAGCTTCACCACCGGCATGGGGTCCGGTTCCGCCTCACCAGTGCGCCCGGCCGCGCGGCGGGCCAGGTCGTTGGTGCGCAGGGCGAAGCGCAGGTCGGGGGTCAGGAGGGTCATGCCGCCACCCTCCGGGCTTGCGCCTCGGCATGCCGGGTAAGCAACCAGTCGGCAGCGCGCGACGCGGCCCCGGCCGCACGGAAGATCGCGCGGTTGTCCTCGCGCAGGACGGCGAGCCACGCGGCGATATAGTCGGCATGGCGGACGGTCGGCACGATGCCAAGCGCGGCGCAGAGGAAGGCCGACCCCATCTCGGCGACCAGTTCCTCGCGGGCATAGCCGGGCGTCCCGAAGGCGCTGGACAGGTCACGGCCCAGGCGCGCGGCGTGGCCGGTCGCATGGGTCAGTTCGTGGAGGCAGGTCCGGTAGTAATTGACCTGGTCGAAGAAGGCCGGCTGCGGCGGCACGACGATGACGTCCGGCGACGGCGCGTAATAGGCCTTGTCGCCCCCGACCCGGAACGCGACGCCGGAGGCAGCGATGACCTCCTCGGCGACCGGCACGATCTCGCGCTTGGGCAAGGGCGCCGGATCCGCGGCGAGATCGGGGGGCAGCCCCTCGCATTGCGCGGCGTTGAAGACGGTGAAGCGCTTGAGGAAGGGAACCGCGCGGGCATCGCCACCCTCGGCGATCGCACGTTCCTTTTCCGCCTCGGGCACGAAGCGGTCGGCATAGACGACGGTCGTTCCAACCTCGCCCTTGCGGACATGGCCACCCGCCGCGAGCGCCTGGCGGAAGGTCAGCCAACCCTGCGACGGATAGCCCCTGGCGATGACCTCGCCCCACAGGATGAGGATGTTGATCCCCGAATAGGGCCGGCCGGTCAGCGCATTGCGCGGCAGGCCGGGACCGACACTCGATCCGTCGGTCCCCCATGGCTGGACCCAGGGCACATGCCCCGCCTCCAGGTCGGTGATGATCCGTCCCGTCACCTCGTCATAGAGCGATGCGCGATCCGCGCGCGCCTTCCCGCGCTCTCCCGAAACACGACGCTCGTTGGTGTTCCTGTGCATGTCCCGATCTCCTTTCCCCGCCCAGCATGGCTCCCCGGACAGCGGGGGGTGGGCGGCGACGAGCGACCGGAAGGCCCGGTTCGAGCGGGCGGCGGCACCGCAGGGCGAAAGGCACTGGAGCACCCGCAAGCCTTGCGGGTTGCCACCGGCCGAGCCGGGCCTAGGAGGGCGCGCCGGCCACTCCCGCTGACCGGGGAGGCCCCGACCCACGACGCCGCCGCGCCAGCGGCGACCGCACCTCTGCGCCAGTGATCGAAGCCGAATGGCCGAGACGCAGCCGCGGCTCGGCGGCGTGCCGCGAGAGCACGACCGGGTGCGCCAGCGCCCGGGGCGCTGACTGCTAATATTACTTGGAGATCAACAGATCAGCCCGAGGCGAGCCGTGCCTCGCAGGCATCCTTTACCAGCTGCTGGAGCAAAGCCACGCGCTCGGCGAGCCATTCGAGCTCGGCGGGCGTCACCTTGTAGTGGGGCGAATAGCGCGCGTTGACATAGGCCTGGCGGAGCAGCTCGAAACACCGCTGGGCAAAGCGCGTATCGCGCGGCCAGACGGCGATGAGCTCGTGGACCAGCGGCTCGGCCTGGCTGCGCAAGAAGTTCAGCTTGTGTGACTTGGGACTGTACAGCGTCAGGGTAAGCAAAACGGAGTGGTAAAACTGCTCGGCAGCCTGATGAAACAGGAACGCACCTTTATTCAGCATGCCGTTTTCAGCCGCGATTTTCCCGAGTTCGAGAAATTCAGATGCGCTTGGAAACCACTGGTCGAAATGCTTGCGTGCCTCCGCCAAAGCAGCCTTGGGCTCGAGCGGCTGGGGCGTGACGAAGGGATAGTCCTCGACCTCGTAGAGCGCGATGCCCTGCTCGATCGCGTCGATGAAGAATGGCCGGCCTTGGGTCAGCTGGTTGTTCACGTCGGCAAGACTATGGACGATGAAGGTGACCGGTGCCGAGATGCGCCTGGAGATCGTCACCTCGCGCACGAACTGGTCGTCGGCCTTGGCCCAGAACTCGCCCGGCTCGGTCAGCCGCTCGTCGCTGACCACGACGAGGATGTCATAGTCGGACTGGTAGCCGCCGATCGGATCGTCGACCCAGTCGCCGCGCGCGTACGATCCGTAGAGGATCACCTTGAGAATGCGGCCCTGCCGACGCCATTTCTGCGTCGACAGCGACGTCGCCTGCTCGAACTCGGCGAACAGCACTTCGACGATCCGGTCGAGATCGCGGCGCTTCTTGTCCGGCAGGTGTTCGAGGTCGCTTCGCATCGCGTGCCAATCTAGCCCGCGCAGGCGGAAATGGGAACCAAGCCGCCCGGCCGGCTCAGTCTTCCGGCCTGCGGATGTCGCATCCGTTCGACCGCCGGCCTCCGCCACGCCGGCGCAGCAGGTCGCGATAGCCCCCGGCGGCCATGGCGCGGGCACCGGCGACGAGCCGGCGGACCTGCGAGTGGAGCGACCGGCCGGGCGCATGCCAGTCGCGCCGGGTGCGCGCCTCGCCGAACAGGACGGCGGCGATGTCCTGGTAGCTGGCCCCGCTCGCCCGGGCGTCGGCGACCCGCAGGAATTCGATCCAGCGCGGCATGCGCCGGTCGGGCGGAAAGAGCGTCGCGGCGAAGCAGCCGACGCGGCACAGGGTGACGAGCCGCCTGAGCGGCAGCAGCCGGGACTCGGTGGAGCATAGCCCGCGCAACCGGTACGCTAGGATAACGGTGCCGCCGGCCCGGAGGGTGCCGGCCTCGACATCGACGCGGATGCGGCGCCATCCATCGGACAGGACGGCATGCTCGCGCGCGTCGCGGCCCTTGACGACGGTGAGCCACGGCGCCAGCCGGTCGAGGTCGACCGCGTCGGGACCTGGGCCGGAGGCCGGCATGACGGTGACGGACAGCGTGCCGGGATCGAGCGCCTCGTGCCACAGGATCCGTGCGGCGGGCGCGCCGATCCCCGGGTCCTCGGCGAAAGTGCACCCCCCAGCGATGCAGGCCAGGGGAGGGTGGCACCGCACCGCGGGTGGCGGCACTGGCTTGGGTATACCAGGCGACATAGGCGGGATCGCGGCGCAGCCATTCCCACATCAGGCCGGCGCGATCGGTGCGGGCAAGCTGCCGGTAAGGCGCGGGATCGCGCCAGTCGACCGGATGCGGGCATTCAATCACGCCATTGCCGGGCGAGAATATCCGCCCGATGGCTCGTCGCTGCCGTGCGGGCCAGATATGTCGTTTCTTCAAAGTTATGAATATGATAGCCTTCCGGGCTCATGCAGCAGCCGCGCAGCCGGGGTGAGAAGCCGGAGAGGCGCGCTACGATGAAGAAAAGGACGGCCGGGGGATCGCCGGTGGCTTGAAACGCCGCCCTGGGCCGGGGTGCCGCGCGATGCAGATGCGTGCGATGGCGTTCGAGCTGATGGACTTGGTAGATGCGGCGCGCGACGCCGATGATCTTGCCGCTGCGATGATGCGGATCACCCGCCATCTCGGTTTCGACCATTATGCGCTGGCGCATCATGTCGACCTCCGCGCGGCCCGCGGCGAGGCGATCCTCCTGCACGACTACCCGGCGGCGTGGGTCGACTATTACGAGGCGAACCGGCTGGGCGTCTCGGACCCGGTCCACCGCGCCAGTCACGTGACCAGCGTGGGCTTCCAGTGGTCGCGCATCCCGGCGATGATCCCGCTGACTGCGGCCGATCGCCGGACGCTGGCGCTGGGGCGCGAACAAGGGATCGGCGATGGCTTCACCGTGCCGGCGAACGTCCCCGGCGAAGCGCATGGGTCCTGTTCGTTCGCGCTCGGCACCGGTCATGCCATGGCACCTGAAGCGTTGCCGCTCGCCCAGCTGGCGGGCGCGTTTGCGTTCGAGGCGGCGCGGCGGCTGTGGATGGCACGCGGCGCGCGAACCGACCCTGCGCCCAGCCTGACCGATCGGCAGCGCGACTGCGTGCTGTGGATCGCGCGGGGCAAGACCGACTGGGAGACGAGCCGGATCCTTGGGGTGAGCGAGGAGACGATCACCTGCCATGTCCGGCAGGCCTGCGAGCGATATGAGGTGAACAAGCGGACATCGCTGGTCATCCGGACGTTGTTCGACGGTACGATCAGCTTCCGGGACGTGCTTCGGCCCGGCCATCCCCCTTTTCCGGGATAGGCGAGTAGCAACCCTGCCACCGATCATCGTGACGGCACAGCAAGGGGAGCCGCCATGATAGAATTGGTCCGCAACGTCCCACGACCGCTGGAGCATCCGATGCTCCGGCACATGTTCGCGGCGCGCAAGGCCGTGTTCGTCGACCTGCTCGGATGGGACATGCCGGTGATCGACGGCCGCTTCGAGCTGGACCAGTTCGACGACGGTGCGGCGCGCTACCTCGTCGCGACCGATGCGGCGGGGGCGCATCGCGCCTCGGCGCGGCTGCTGCCGACGACCCGACCGCACCTATTGGATACGCTTTTTCCCGGCTTGTGCACCGACCTGCCGCCGACAGGGCCGGCGATATTCGAGATCACGCGCTTCTGCCTCGACCGGTTGCTCGGTGCCCGCGCCCGCCGTACGGCACGCGACGCGCTGGTGGTTGCGCTGGTCGACCATGCCCTGGCCCATGGGATCACGCGCTACACCGCGATCGCCGGTCTTGGTTGGTCACGGCAGATCCTCGCTTTCGGGTGGCGCTGCCGCCCGCTTGGGCCCGTGCAGGCTATCGGGGGCGAAGAGGTCATGGCGCTCGAGATCGCCATCGAGGCGGACACGCGGGTCAGGCTCGCCGCAGCTGGGATCATCGACACCGTGTCATCCATGGCGGTCGCGGCATGAGCGGGCTCGCGGTGGCGGCCCTGCCCGACAAGGATGCCGAGGCCTGGCGCGCGCAACTACTGCGCGACGGCTATTGCATCATCCCGGGTCTGGTGCCGGGCGAGACGTTGGCCCAGTTCGACGAGGATCTTGCGCCTGCCTTCGCGGCGACGCCATTCGGCCGAGGCGGCTTTTACGGCGAGACGACCAAGCGGTTCGGTCGCCTGCTGGCCCGGTCGCGGCATGCCGAGGCGCTGGTCATGCATCCGCTGGTGCGCGAGGTGGTGGAGGGCCTGCTTGCGCCGTGGTGCGACACGCTCCAGCTCAATGTCGCACAGGCGATCGCCGTGCATCCCGGCGCGCCGCAGCAGGTCCCGCATCGCGACCAGGACATGTGGCGGGTCGAGCCGGGCGCGATGGAGTATCTCGTCAACGTGATCTGGCCGCTGACGCCGTTCGAAGCCGACAACGGCGCAACGCTGGTTTGGCCGCGCAGCCATGGCCGGCACGCGGTGAGCCATGATCCTGATATGACGCCGTGCGAGGCGGTGATGGCACCCGGCTCGGCGCTCCTGTTCCTGGGCTCGACGCTGCACGGCGCGGGGCCGAACCTTAGCGACACAATACGGCGGGGCGTGGTGGTCGGCTATGCGCTGGGATGGCTGAAGCCCTATGAGAACCAGTGGCTCGCCTATCCACCGGCGGTGGCGCGGAGCTTCACGCCCGACTTGGCGGCGCTGGTCGGCTATCGCCAGCACCGTCCCAACCTTGGCAATTATGAGGGCCAATGCCCGTCGATCCTGCTGGGCGACGACATCGACGCGGCAATCGGCGCGGTCGACGCGCTCCGGCCCGACCAGGCCGAGATGGTCGCGGCCTTCGTCGCCGGGCAACGGCCGAGCGGATGAACGCTGGCGCGACGACCGAGCGGGTCCATGACGCGGTCCGGCGAATGATCCTGACGCGAGGCCTGCGACCCGGCGCGCGGCTCGACCCGGCCGTGCTGGCGGATGGCCTTGCTACCAGCGCAACGCCGGTGCGCGAGGCGTTGAACCAGCTATGTGGCGCAGGGTTGGTCGATGCCCGCCCCGGCGGCGGCTTCCACGTCCCTATGATCGACGCGCCTGCGCTCGCCGACCTCATATCGCTGGAACGAGGAGGTGCTCGGTATCATCCTGCGATCGGCGGGGCGCGTGCTTGCCGTCAACGCGCGCGAGCAGGAGCATGCCGGCGATATCGCGGGCGCGACGGCCGCGTTCGCGGAGCGACTTGCCCGCGCGTCAGACAACGAGGAGCATCTGCGGGCCATGCACGACATCAACGCACGCCTGCATGCGGTCCGCTTGGTCGAGGCCGACCTGCTGGCGGATACCGGCGACGAGCTCGCGCGGCTTTCGGCGGCGGCCGACCGCGGCGATGTCGCCGCGCTGCGCACCGGCTGGCGTCGCTATCACCGGCGCCGCCAGCGGCTCGCTCCCGAGATCGTCCGCGCGCTCCTGCGGGATTAGCCGCCGTGCTGGTCCAGCAACTCCTTCGTCTACCGGTCGCCATCTACCGATACAAAGGCAGCAACCGGAGTTGCTGTCATATGCTAAATTAATTATTGTCCTAAGATAATCAATGTTGCATGACTTGCCGGGTGGAGGCATCATGATTCGACGCGACGGCAGCAGTAGCGCGACACTGGTCCGAGCGAGGTGCTAGCGCGACGGGCGCGGTTTCTCTTTGTCATGGCGTGCGCAGTGATGGCGCTGATGGCCGCGACGGCGGCGCTGGAAATCCTGCTGCTGCTGTTCCGTGTTGGGAACTATGCCGGCATGATGGACGGCGGGTTTGCCTTCATCGTCACGCAAGACCATCCGAGCCAGCTGCCGGCCGGCTTCATGGCGATCTCGGCTTATGCGCTCTGGCAATCCACCCTGGCGGCAGGGCTGCTGACATTGCGGTTGATCCCCGGGCTAGTGATCCTGTCCAGCCTGATCGGCCTTTTTCGCCTTTATGCCGGACGCGCGATCTTCACGGCCGGCAACGAAGTGCTTATCCGTCGGATTGCATGGACGCTCATCGCCTATGCTGTCGTTCCGCTGGTCACTCATGCCACGCTTTACATTGCCGGCATGAGCCCCGTCGCGGTAAAGCTTGAGCTGCGCCAACTCGATGCCGCGGTTCTCGGCATTCTCCTGTTCGCCTTCGTCAACGTCGTCGCCTTCGGGGCGGAGATCGAGCGCGATCGCGCCGGGTTCTTCTGATGCCGATCGTCATCCGGCTCGATGTCATGCTTGCGAAGCGGAAGATGCGGTCCAAGGACCTGGCGCGCGCGATCGGAGCAACCGAGGCGAACTTGTCACTGTTCAAATCGGGCAAGGTCAAAGGACTCCGTTTCGAAACGCTGGAAGCGATTTGTCGGCACTTGGAATGCCAGCCGGGCGACCTTCTCGAATACGATCCCGATACCCCGCCCAATAGCTGAATGCGTGGCGGCTGGCCCGCACGCCCACCTGCGATGAGGGAGAATCCGATGCGTCCGATTCCGGCGATTGCCGCGTCATGCCTGCTGCTCGGCACCCAGGCCGGATCATCCGTGCCGCTGACGCCGGCGGGCAACGGTCATCTGGTCGTACCCGCCTCCGTTAACGGCAAGGGAACCGTTCCGTTCATCCTCGACACCGGGGCGGACGGCTCCCACGTCTATGCATGGTTCGCGAGGCAGCAGGGCTTGAAGCCGGGCGTGCCGATCAGCGTGGAGGGCATGACCGGGGCAGCGATAATGCCGACCTACCGGCTCGACAGCCTCACCGTCGATGGTCGCGCGATCCGCGACGTCGACGTCACCGGCTTGCCCGACCGCAGGGACGGCGAGATCGCAGCCGGGGTGACGGGCAACGACATGATGGACGGTGCGATCGCGGTCTTCGACTTTCCGTGCCGCACGGTCACGCTGATGCCCAAGCCCGTATCGATTCGCCGCGTCCTCACGAGGGAGGCGGTCATGATCCAGGGAGGGGTGGTCAGGAACGGAACGCAGTTGACGCTGCCGGTCAAGTTGAACGGCGTCACCGGGGTGGCCGTGCTTGATACCGGATCGCGCGGGACGCAGATCAATCGTGCGTTTGCGCGCGCTGCCCGCCTCGACATTGATGGCTCTGCCTTTGGCAAAGGTGAAACGTTGTATGGTGCGGCGTCGGAGGCGATGGGAACCCGCGAAGGCAAGGTTGGGTACGTGGCGTTTGCCGGTCGTCACCTGAACGGCCTGACCGTTCGCGTTGCCGACCTCCCCGTGTTCAAGAGCTTTGGACTTGGCGAGGGACCGGCAATGATCCTGGGTATCAACGCGATGATGGGACAGCGGCTGGTCTACGATCATCGCGCTAGGCGCTTCTGGTTCGATCGCTCCCGCTGCAAGGCACCTGCGTGAGCGAAGCGGACGCCCCGTTGTACGTAAGCCAAATGATCACTTATGGTCCCCAGTTTCTCATTCGGGTGTGATGCAAGCTTCGGGACTGCTGAGCCTCACCTCGTCCCTTGTCCGATCTTTGTGAGAAAACCGGCTCTCTTTTCGTCAGGGCAGGCATACCGTGATGATACACCTCAAATGAAACACCGGCAGCGTCCGATCAGGGTCATTTGCAGCTATATTGAACAGATGCCGCCGAGGGTCTGGAAGCTGATCGAACAGAAAGGGCCTTCATGACACTTTTCGGCTATGCGCGCGTGTCGACGCTCGATCAGGACCTGAGCATTCAGGAAGCGGCGCTGCGCGCAGCCGGATGCCAGACGATCCGATCGGAGAAAAAGTTGGGCACGGATCGCGGCGGGCGGACCGAGCTGCAGATCCTGCTCGACTTCCTGCGCGAAGGCGACACCCTGGTCGTCACCCGTATCGACCGGCTGGCGCGATCGATGAAGGACCTTCAGGACATCGTTCATGAACTGAAGGGGAGGGGCGTCGCGCTCAAGGCCACCGAGCAGCCGATCGATACGACGACCGCGGCCGGCAAGGCCTTTCTCGACATGCTGGGGGTGTTCGCGGAGTTCGACGCGAACCTACGCAAGGAGTGCCAGGCGAAAGGCATCGCGGCGGCAAAGGCGCGCGGCGTCTATAAAGGCGGCAAACCGCGGATCGATCCAGAGGCGGTCCGCCAGTTGGCCGCTAGGGGCATGCGGCTGGCGCATATCGCCCGCGAACTCGGCATATCGCGCGGGACAGTCTATCGATTTCTGCCAGTTATCGCTCACGTAACATAATGCCAATCACAACAGCGATCGCACAGATAGCACGCATCCGTGGTCGGTCCCAATCTCGCTGGCCGCCCGAATTGCTCGCATTAGCAAGCTATCTCGCATGTCGTTGATCTTGCTCGTAATCTGGCGGCCAGCCTCTTCGACAGCGGGGACCGAGCGGGTGTTATCCACTACGGGTTGAACACATGGATTGAGAGACTGACCCAACTGGATCTTGGTCAATTTAATTCTGTGTTACCATACCTCACGATAAAGATGTGCCCCTTGCAAAACGCCAGTTTCCTTTATGGCTTCGAGCTACCGCCAGTCTTGTAACGCGTCGTTCTTACACAATTACCATACGACCGCTTAATTTTAATAGGAACTACGATCACTACAAAGCCCATAAGTATAAAACCTGCTGTCACGAAACTTGGGTCATGTATGTTGTACCCAAGTGCGACGAACGATATCGCCACGAAACCGGGAGTTATCTTTGTAACCCACCAAAGGCATGCACTCTTTCTATTCAAAAACCAAGATTTTCTGCCAATTTTTATAAGAACAAGCGATGACGCTACTTTGGCGCCTAAAAGTAGTATTATCGACGCGCTGAGTAGGTAAGTAACGGCTGACGAACCAATGAAGGTCATACTGACAACGCTTCAGAGCCACTCGCGCTGGAGTAAATATCCTTCTCGAGGCATGAGATCACAAAAGGATTTTTATCCGTACCGCATGCGCTAAGCACCTTATTGCTCAGATGAGGTGAAATATTAAGTATTGCGGTGATTGCTCTGGCTCGCGTCCGACCAGATATCGATTTTTTTGCTATAGCAAAAAGTGGCTCTATGAGGTCTTCAGCTCCTAAGCACGCAGCCATGGAAAGCAGGGAGCATTGGTAACTAACAGGTCCATCGACATAACCAGCTATTTTGCTTTGCGCGACGTCAAAGCAATATTGCTCCCGATACTCCGGCCGGGGTGGCTGCACCATGAGGTTGATTGAGATAGATGTATCACCAGGCGGAAGCTGGGTGTGAACATCGACAGATTTGCGATACATCATCACCTTACCGACAGGCAAGGTGGTGTCCTCAAGATGCTTCAGCTCAACATGCTCACCGATTCGGCCCTGCACTTTTGTGTGATCGTACTCGTAAATGCTCGTTTTGTATCCCGGGCCAAAGTAGCCAACAGTCAAAAAATCAAAATTGTGATCATGCGCCAGGTTGTAAGAATATATGTCGTTTTGCAAATCAAGATTGCCCGCAACAGCCCGTGGGGGTTTCCAGACGTTTGCTCGCACGAAAAAATTCCCATGCCTACAGCGGTCGAGAAGGAATGTCATCTCTCGATATCCGTTGAACGCCTCTTGAAGACCCCGAGATGATGCATGCCTTTTCAAAGCATCTAGTATAATAGAATCAAATATGTTTTTATTCAGCGAAAGCGCGTAAAGATATTTGCTACAATACTCAATCGAAGAGACATCATAAGGATTCAGAATGCTACTAACCACCTCCATGAAATCTTCAAGTTCCATTGCATCAGATAAGCCGGATTTCAAAGTTATCGCCATTGCATTACTCCTGTACATTTGCCTTTAGTGCATCAATTCGCTCCATCGCCTTCGCTGCGGCGCGCCTCACGTGTGAATGGGAGTCCGTAATTAATCTGCCGACAAGCTGACCCGCGGTCGCTAAATCTATCTTGGCCAGCGCTTGGCAGGCACTCCATCTCAGATAGTGAAGCTCGTGATCGCCCAGCTGCATGAGTAAGTCACTGGAGTAGATCGAAGCATAGGCTGTACCATGAAACTTAACGACTAACTCAATGAGCATTTTCCAGCGATTATAGGATTGATCAGAAACGGTTATAAAGAGCGGGGTAAGGCTAGCAGAATCGAACGCCCACGTGAAAGGTGACATGGAGTTCTCGCGCAGCGTGAGCATCACCATTGAGCCTGCTCCTCTTAACTCAATAATATCATTGGCCGCGAAACTCGCCCTGGCGTTTTTGTCAGACAGGTCAATCATCTCAACTAATTCTGGCTTGGCTTCGACTTGAAGTACTGACATCTCAACGCTGGCAGGAAGGCGGTAGCAATAGAACTCCGCCCTCCCGTTGAGTTGCAAGACTCTTAACCTTGCGGTGCACGGAACTGTCGTCAGGAACTTCCTCGGCAGGAGATCGCTGTAGTGATCACAGGACAACGTGAAGCGGTCACCCTGATACAGGATTAAGCTATTATCCGGGGGAGGGGGCACCATTTCGAACATGACGCGCTCGAATTCACGCTTCATTAGTATAGATATCTCTTGGCTAGCTCGAAGATCATCGAAAGCGCGATCGACACCGTCTACCGCATCGAGGCCTCCTGGAGACGCCTCAAGCAAAGACACCAGATTTTCTAATTTTGGGCATTCACTCATGTCTCGCTCAAGACGTTCAAATCTATCACGAAAACCTTTGTTTTTTTGGGAGGAATTTGTCGAACTGGTATGACACTTGTAATTCACAAAACCTCCGAATGCCGAAGTTTCTCGAAGGACAAGCGAGCAAGGCATGTCCATCGCGATTCAGGCTTAGATAAGGCGCGGTTCGCTTTCGATTGGCATGGAAGGCTTGATCGTCTGAATGCGTCGCTCGCCCACATGTAGCGAAGGGCATGGAAACTTCTTAGCCGGAGTGCTTTCCATGCCCTTGCATTAGGTTATAGTATTACGATCGCTGCGCCAAAGACGATGATTCCGCCAATGACGAGTTTCTCCGCCCCACTGAGGCCCGCCGCAACGATTTCTGCTTCTTCAAGAGTCAGGTCTTCAATATCCATCGAGTTACCTTGAACGGCACCCTTATTGCTACCCATCATGTCGGACATCACAGAATTCCTTCGATTGTTAACTAGCCACCTAAATGCGGCGTACCGATATCTGGCACGTATTTTTATACAACGTGAGTCTAAAGTGCTATAAATCTTTAACAAACATCGGATTTGAACATATCTTTTATTTCATGATGTCTTCATTTTTGAAGACCTAGAGGTCCTCTCCATTAATTTTTTGTCAGATATAGCGTGAATTACTTTGCATCGCGTGCCGGAGATAGCACAACGTAAGTTCACTTTTGGGGAATGTCGGCGCGACATGCCGGAGCGGATTCCCGCAGCATCCCGACATACCCATCACTGCTATAGTGAGGTGGAGCTAGCCCGCTGAGTGACGTGACCCCAGTCTTTCATCCAGCTGCGACCAGAGACCGACCGGTGTTGTCGCGCATGAGCGCAGGTGAAGCAACGGGCGGGGTTAACCCCGCCCGTTGCTGTTCGAGCCCGGCAGCGAATGCGGCCGGGGTAGCGTAGCCGAGCGACGAGTGCGGCCGCTCGGTGTTGTAGTCGTCAACCCAGCGGGCCAGGATCGAGCGGGCTTGGCCAATAGTGAAGAACAGCGTCTCGTTGAGCAGCTCGTCGCGCATGCGACCGTTGAAGCTCTCGACGAACCCGTTCTGCGTCGGTTTGCCTGGCGCGATGTAATGCCACTCGATGTTGGCATCGGCGGACCAGGCGAGCACCACATTGGAGGTCATTTCGGTCCCGTTGTCGCTGACGATCATCTTCGGCCTGCCACGCTCGGCGATCAGATCGGCCAGTTCGCGCACGACCCGCCGGCCCGAAATTGACGTGTCGACTACCGCCCGGAGGCATTCGCGCGTCACGTCGTCGACGATGTTGAGCACACGGAACCGCCGCCCGGTGACAAGCTGGTCGTGGACGAAGTCGAGGCGCCAGCGGTGGTTGGGGAGCGCCAGCACCGGTGAAGGTGCCCGCGCGCCCACGGCGCGCCTTCGTCCTTTCCGGCGCCTGACCGTCAGACCTTCCTCCCGGTAGAGCCGCTGGGTCTTCTTGCGGTTGATCGTGATGCCGTCCCGGCGCAGCAGGATGTGCAACCGTCGATAGCCGAACCGCCGACGCTGCTGTGCCAACTCGCACAGCCGCAACCGCAGGTCGGCATCATCTGCCCGGCACGAGCGATACCGCATGCTCGTGCGATCCGCTCCGACAACCGCGCATGCCCGCCGCTCGCTCATCCCCAGGGTCGCCTGAAGATGCGCGACCGCTTGCCGCTTCGCGGCGGGCGTCACCACTTTTTTGACAGCAGGTCTTTCAACCCCGCGTTGTCGAGCATCGTATCCGCGAGCAGCCGCTTGAGCCGGGCGTTCTCCTCCTCGAGCAACCGCAGGCGCTTCGCGTCGGACACCTCCAGGCCGCCGAACTTCGCCTTCCACGCGTAATAGGTCGCGCTCGACATCCCGTGCTTGCGGCACAACTCTGTCACCACTGCGCCCGCCTCGGCCTCCTTCAGGATGCCGATGATCTGCTCTTCCGAGAATTGCTTCCGCTTCATTCCGTCCGTCCCTTCAAGGGCCGGTCTCTAGTTCCAAGTGGATGAAGAAACGGGGGGGCACGTCAAACGCGCACAGCGTAGCTCAAAAATGAGGCGGCTGATACGAGGTCAGAGGGCTCCATACTCCGAGTGGATTTCTTTATATCGGCTAGACTTTGCCATATCAACAAAATCTTCAAAAAACTCCTCGGTCTCAATTTCTTCGAGACGAAGCGGGCGGGCGGGGCGTTGCCAAACAAAATCAGGCGAGCCGCTCATGAAAAAATCTGCTGTTAATTGGAGGATAGGCAAAGCTGGATTGTTGAATTCCATCCAAAGAAATTGCCCCTGCTCGTTTAACTCCAAGAAAATGAATTCTCCGGAAGTAGTCACGATGACGTCGATGCTTCCAAATACGACGTTCATGTCTCGAGAGAATGCCAGGATCTTACACCTGACCTCATCTGGCAGAATGTATTCTGACAGTGGAAGGTCAGCTTGTCCGCTTCTAAAATCTAGGGAAGTGGATCCTCGAGTTTGCGAATCTATGCGAACTGCAAAGAGTGTTGCACCACAAATTAATATTCTTAGTTCAAACGCCTTTTCCAAGTGCTCTTGATAGATGCCGGGAGCCATAGTGATACTGGCTAAGTCAGCCTTATCGATTTCAAGAGGAGCGGTGAAGTTAGCGAACCAAATCGATTTTCCTGCTTCATCGATTTCCTCCCAACTCTGACCGTGAAATGACTTGTATATAACCTTACCTGAGCATTCCTCGACAAAAGACCTCAATTGATCAGGATCATTCGTCATCATTGTCTGGGGAACCGTCAGGCCCGCGCGGCGCGCCGAACTAAGTTGAAGCATCTTGGCATCCGCGCAATGGCGACTGATCGGATCATTAATCCACAAGGCGTTCCTGCCCACCGTCAGCCAGAGAGAGCGCAGAAAAAGGATGACTTCTTTACGGACGAATGATTGATCTGTAGTATTCATCCCAATGTGGTAAAGATTTCCTTTTGCTGGGCGACGGTTCCAGATGATGCCGACGTCATCTAAGGCGTCAGTACTCAAACCTGAAGTGCCGACCGCCCAATCCGCATCCGGCGACCGCGACAAACGGCATGTTATTGATTGCTCTCGCGGAAAATCTGATATGTTCCATATCTCATGCCGGCCTCCGAGAACGTGAATCGCCTTGTCGATGACCAAGGCGTGTATATCGCCATAGCCCGTGATCGTTATTACCCTTTTGGACATCCGTCTTTGATCGCTCGTGAAAAATTTCATAGCAGACACGTAAAAATAGGGGTGCCGGACATCCCTCCGGCACCCCTCTGCATGGCTCAATCCGTGTCTTCGTAGTCCACGTCGATCGACCGATGGACCTTGGTGAACGATCCCTTTGCCAAGGCAGAAAGTCCACCAGCCGTCAGTTCACACTCTTCTTCTGTCAGAACTCGTGCTACTGCTCGCCCCATCGGGCGAGCGCTCGCAGAGGCAGGCACGTCCATGCTATTCTTACTCATTCTTCTTCTCCCAAAGAAAGACTTGAGTTTTGCTATTCTTTAATAGCAATTGAAACGTACTAGTTCTTTTTTGATTTCTGCAAGTGCTAATATCAATATATATCCATATTGGTTGTTAATTTTTTTTCATAGAAATCCGGTTGACAGGCGCGCAGGCGTACGCCTCTTTATATGGCATATCGAAGCATTTTATTAAGCCATCTAGGACGCCTAGATTGGGGGGCCATGCTATGGTTACAACTTGATCCCCAATCCGAACCTCAGGAAGCCGTGTGGGGCGCGGTAGTTTTGCCAGCGCGTTTCTTGCCGTAAGCAATGCGGTACGGTTTCTACTTAGGAACGCTAAAGAGCCATCAACGTAGAGGTTCCATGGCGCATTTTTTTTAGAGGAAGGGCGATAACTTTGCTGAAAAAGCCCGATCGCCGCTTGATATTGGCCGAGTTCGGCACGTAGTTGCCCCTCGTGCCAGGCAAGCAGATCTGGTCGCCTCCTGCGCCTAACCTTTCGGTAGGCGAGGATGGCGTCTGCCGCCTCTTTCGCGCATCCGAGATCATAAAGCTTACGCCACCCTCCGTTCGGATCCTGATCAAATCGCTCCTCGGTAAGGCTCAATAGGGAAGGGCTATACTGGCATGGATACGACACATGCAAAGCAAGAGCTGCGAGCAAAGATACAAGCAATCTGTTATCCTTCCATATTCCACAAGTCGCTTTTTAACATTGGTTTACCTATTTCGCTTGCTACATGCCCATGTCAATAGGTGTTATCGGGATTCCTACCTTAATTGTTTTGTAAATCATTGCATTGTGCGCTATATGAAATGAAAAATCATGTTGATGTAAAATGTTTGGCGTCATCTAAGATGGCACTATATAACATGATTTGTAAAATCTGTCCACATCGGCATTAGTCATGTGGGTATAACTTCCTTTTCATGACTCGGCAGGTAGCGAATGTTTCGGCAAGAGGCTCAGATAGCGCAACAGAACCGGCTGCATGGCGACGTATCACTTGCGGTGCCAATTTCTTGGCACATCATCGGCTACGGTATGTTAACGATGCTGATCACGACAGTAGGGTTTCTATTCCTCGGAGCCTACGCCAGAGTAGAGACTGTGACAGGTCAGATCGAGCCTGACTTAGGTGCCGCGCAAATTGTGCCGTCTCGCTCAGGCATCATCACCGACATCAGCGCGAAGGAAGGCGAAAGGGTGCATCGTGCGGCACCGCTCGTCTCAGTCCAAGTTGAGGAGATGGCGCAAACCGGCGGAACTGGCCCTATACAGGTTCTGAGTGCATTGGGCGAACAGGACGCCCAACTGGCTGCGCAGGAGCGCTCAACGTTGGCGGGCGCAGCCGCGACCCGTGAACGCATCACCGCGCAGTTAGAGGGACTTCGTGCAGAGATCGCTGCACTAGATCAGCAGATCGGGGCGCAACGCCGTCTCGTCGAGGCAGCTCGGGGCGATTATGAGCGGTCGCAGGCGATCGCAATCAAGGGTTTCTTGAGCAAGCGTGATCTTCAGACGCGGGAGGAGACCGCACTCGGCCGTCAGCAACAGCTCGCCAGCCTCGGCCAAGCCCGGGCCGAAAAGCAGGCGAGCCTGATCGAGGCATCACGCGCTATTGAAGAGGCTCAACGTAGTGCCCAGGCTACCGCCGCTGGCATTGCTGGTGACCGAGCCTCGGTCGCGCAGCGACGTTTCGATGTTGAAGCGTCTCGGGGCTATACGCTGACAGCGCCAATAGCCGGCGTCGTTACCGCGGTGACGGCACGAGTTGGACAGCCCGCGCAAGCCGGCTCGCCTCTGATGACAATCGTACCGGCAGGGGCCGCGCTAGAAGCGCAGCTTTACGTGCCCACCCAGGCAGCGGGCTTCCTGTCGGTCGGCCAAGAGGTGCGTTTACAGGTCGATGCCTTTCCGTACTCACGTTTTGGTTCGGTTCCAGCAAGAATAAGCCGGATTAGTTCCGCCGCCATCAGACGAACAGTACGGGAAGGGCAATCTGAGCCGACTTATTTGGTGGCCGCGACAATCCGGGAACCGAGAATCTATGCATTCGGCCGCTTCCATCCCCTTCAGCCCGACATGACGCTGACCGCACGCATTATCACTGAAAAGCGCTCTCTCGCGGAATGGCTGTTTGAACCAATCCTCGCGGTGCGGAGGCGCTGACATGGGTCAACTGAATCTAGGTCCAATCAGCCGCCAAACTGCTCGGCACATCCGCCAGACCGAGGTAGCGGAATGCGGGCTGGCATGCATTGCAATGATCGCAAGTTTCCACGGGCTACATATTGACCTAAATACCCTTCGCCGGCGCCACTCACCTTCATTGCGCGGAGCTTCGCTCAAAAGTTTAATCGCGGTGGCTGATCAGCTTGGCTTTGCGTCAAGGCCAGTGAAACTCCCCTTACAAGCACTCGCCGACCTTCACATGCCGGCAATCCTGCACTGGGACTTGAATCACTACGTCGTGCTCGAGAGTATCGAACGCGGGCGTGCTTTGATCCTTGATCCGGCCGCAGGTGCGTCACGGCGGATGCCAATATCAGAGGTGTCAAAGCATTTTACTGGTATAGCTATGGAGTTGAGGCCTACTGACGGCTTTGAACCCGCTACTGAACGCCAGCGGCTACATATGCGACAGCTTTGGGGGCGCATGAGTGGATGGAAACGGGCGGTCGCGCAAGTTCTGGCCCTGACGCTTGTCCTACAGGCTTTCACACTCGCATCTCCATACTACATCCAACTTGCGCTTGATAGCGTAGTGCCAGCGCTCGACAGCAACTTACTGGCAGTTCTTGCATTTGGCTTCGGACTATTCACATTGTTCAACGCAGGTGCATCGCTTCTGCGTGGGCTGGTGCTGCTGTCGGTGGGAACAACTATGGGTTATGGGCTGGCAACAAACCTTGCTCGACGCCTGTTCCGTCTGCCAGTTGAATGGTTTGAGCGGCGTCACGTTGGCGACGTTTTGTCTCGGTTCCAGTCAGTGCAACCTATCCAAGATGCCTTGACGCAAGGATTGGTTGGTTCGTTGGTTGACGGCGCTCTGGCGATACTCACGCTCGCACTAATGATTTGGTATAATGCCGGGCTGGCGTTGATAGCCTTGGCAGCTTTCTTATTCTACGCGATCGTGCGCCTGATCTCATTCAGGTTTGAGCGCGATGCCCGTGAGGCCGGAATTGTTACTCTGGGCAAGGAGCAGTCCACACTGATTGAGACGGTGCGGGGCATCGTCACTTTGCGCCTTTTCGGACGTGAAGCCGAACGGCATGTCATGTGGCAAAACAGGCTGGCAGACGCGACAAACGCGCAGATCGAGGTAGCGCGGATCGGCCTTTGGCAGCAGTCCGCAAACACGCTGACATTCGGCTTGGAGAATGTCGTCACGATCTGGCTGGCAATAAAGCTCGTGGTGTCTGGCGGCTTTTCAGTAGGCATGGTCGTGGCGTACCTTGCTTACAAGCAGCAATTCCTGACGCGTGCGGCATCACTTATCGATCAGGCCGTCACTTTCCGAATGTTAGGCCTCCATTTGGAACGACTGGGCGATATAGCCCTTGAGGATGAGGATCGGGGGTTTGGCGCTGGCGCTGGCGCTGGCCATGAGGCGCCCTTCGCCGGACACATAAAACTCAGGGGGATCGTTTACCGCTATTCGCCCACCGATCCTTTGATCCTTAACGAAGTTGATTTTGACGTTCCGGCAGGATCTCACGTTGCAATCACGGGACCATCCGGTGGAGGAAAATCCACATTGGCGAAGATCATTCTAGGACTGGTCGAGCCGGAAGCTGGTGAGGTTCTAATTGATGGCGTTCCTCTGCATCGATTCGGCTATCGAAGTTATCGTTCACAAATTGCAGCCGTACTTCAGGATGACAGCTTATTTGCAGGGTCAATAGCAGATAATATAGCATTGTTTGATGAGCAAGCCGATATGAACAAGATTGTGCGCTCAGCATCGCTATCATCTATACATCATGAAATAATGGCAATGCCGATGAAATACGAGACACTTGTCGGCGACATGGGCTCTGCACTATCCGGCGGGCAGAAAGCGCGAGTTCTGCTCGCGCGAGCGCTATATCGCGAGCCAAAGCTTCTCCTTTTAGACGAAGGCACAGCCCATCTTGACACAGATACGGAGAGGCACGTCAACAACGCTATCGCCAGCATTGGTATTACTCGGATTGTTATTGCTCATCGAAAGGAGACGGTCGAGTCAGCAGAGACTGTTGTTGTATTGGAGAAGGGCATTCTCAAAAGCGCGACGCTTCCGCACCATTAGGTGTTCAGTCCCGGCATCTGGTGGATCGGGTCGACGATGAACCGGTCTGGCTCTGACGTCCAGATCTTGGCGATGTATTCGTAGGGTGTGAGCCCACTGAGCGTCTTGAGCCGGCGGGCGAAGTTGTAGGCCGCCATGAAGTCGGCGAGGTGCGTCCGAAGCTGGTCGTGGCTCTCGTAGTGGAAGCGTTTGACGGTCGCCTCTTTGATCGTCCGGTTCATCCGCTCAACCTGGCCGTTCGTCCACGGATGGTTCGGTTTGGTGAGCCGGTGCTCGATGTCGTTTGCCTCGCAGATCATGTCGAAGCGCATCTGGCGCGACCATGCGGTGTTTCGGTTACGCGGCTGCTCGGCGAACTGAATGCCATTGTCCGTCAGGATGGTGTGGATGCGGTAGGGCACGGCTTTCAGCAAGTGTTCGAGGAACTCCCATGCTGTCCGTCGATCAGCCTTGTCGACCAGCTGGGTGACCGCGAACTTGCTGGTGCGATCGATGCCGACGAACAGGTATAGCTTGCCTTCGGCGGTCTGCACCTCAGCGATATCGATGTGAAAGAAGCCGATCGGGTAGCGCTTGAAGCGCTGACGCTTTGGCTTGTCGCCTTCGACATCTGGCAGCCGGGAGATGCCGTGCCGCTGCAGGCAGCGGTGCAGCGCTGACCGGGTTAGGTGCGGGATCGATGGTTGCAGGGCGTAGAGGCAGTCATCGAGCGGCAGCAATGTGTGCCGCCGGAACGCCACAACCATTGCCTCCTCCGCTTCGGACAGAGTGGTGGAATGAGGGGCCTTCGGCCCGGTCTTCAAATCCTCGACCGTCGCCCTCTTACGCCACTTCGCCACCGTCTTCGGGTTGATCCCCAGCTCACGGCTCAGCGTCGCGAGCGAAGCCTGCGATCACTGTATTGCTGCTCGGACGGCGTGCGTGGTCGTGGCGCACCCATGACGTACCTGTCCCATACGGCTTCCTTCCATTCCAACGAAAGGATCGCACCATCAAACCGTGGGATCAAACACCTAGAGACAGTGGTCGATCCAGTCATTCATCCGGGCAAAGGTTTGCTCTGATAAATCAAGAAAAGCCCGCCGCTGATCCGCTGGATCAGGCGTACGCTTAATTTCGCCGTGCTGGACAAGCTCGGCAATGTGTCGAAGCGCGGTCGTGGGCGGGATATTTGCCGCGACGCAGAGGGACGATACCGAAACCTTAAGGTCCTTGAGCCGCGCGACATATAGATCAAGCAGCATGTCCCAGCGCGGCTCGACGAACAAATCGGGTCGAAGGTAATTGCGTCGTTTGGCTCTCGCCTCGATTTCTGCCTCCACAGCGCGAAGCCTTTTGGCCGTGCATGGTGGAAGTTCGAGATAATCCCTTACGAGCTCGCTGAGCTCATCGATGCGCTTCGTGATCGCTGCTGCCGCACCGATACGATCAGGATCAGAAGCATTATATAGACCCAAAGCTGTTCCGCCACGGCGTAGGCCATGGGAATGGTTTGTGGCTTTAAGAAGCGCGCTAGGTGGGTCATCACGGCGATGTTCTGAAGGGCTGTAATCCATAAAGGCCAAAATCTCGTGCTTTTTGCCATGATGGCGATGAACGCGACCAGAGTGGCGACATCGACCACGAAGATTCCTACCTCTGCTTCATACCATGCAGGTCCTCGGTTTGCCGCGAGTCCGGTGGCGAGCGAACCGATGGTGATGGCGATGATGCATGCGCGTTCCGCACGTTCGCCTCTTATGCCGATATAGATCAGAGATGCGGTAAGAATGCAGAGGTAGAGGAGGGGGACGAAGGTCAGCACGACGGCAAGCATGCAGCAGATAGGGGCCAGATCGCCGTCGTGCCAATCATCTTAGCCGACCATCGTGAGGGTTTCGGCCTGCACAGCCTGCGCGGGCGGGCAACCCGGCAGGCTGCCGATCGCGGTCTCCTGAAGGCCGAGCTTGGCGCGCGTCTGAACGAGTTCGCGGCGTGTGGCCGCCATACTGTTGCGGACCTCGGCCAGCGCCGCCACGGTGGCGAAGGTGTTCATCATCGCGGAATGGGTAGGCAGGGGGCCGACCTGGGCCTCGATCGTGCCTTCCGCCAGCGCGGCGAGGAAGCGGCCGGCGCGGGCGATCGCCACGTCGACGGCGGTTTCAAAGGGGGCGAGATCGGACACGACGGTACGGGCGGCTTCTTGGACGATGTTCGGCATGATGTCTCCGGGGCGCCGATAGCGCTACGAATGAACCAGCCGATCAGGCCGGTCAGAATAGTTCGGAAAGGCCGCTCAAGGCTGCGATCGAACCGCCAAATATCAGGGCGATGAGCGCAGACAGCACGAGCGAGTATAGGAGCTTACCAGCAAGCGTCAGGTCATTGAGCGGTCTCCCCGGGGTCGGGAACGGCAGGGGGAAACCCGCCGTTCGGTCCACGGGTGATGCCTCGCTTGGCTGTACTTCGCCCACTATCACAGGAGCATATATGACCGGATCATATACGCCGCCTTCGTATTCGAAGAGCAGGCGCGCGGCTTCCAGGCTGCGGCTGACGCCAAGATGTTGGCGTGCGGCCGTCAGGCGCTGATGCACGGTAACCGGGCTCCGCTCGATATGCCGTGCAATGTCCTTTACTGACCAACGTGCGTGAAGGAGGCGCAGGCACTCCTTCTGCCCATCCGTCAGTAGATCGAATCTGTCGTGGCCCATATGAGCGATATTAGCGCCAGAATGGATCGGGACAAACGTTGCTAGCGGTCTGCCGCGAATGAAGAAATATGCAGCAGGCCAAGCCCTGCCGCATGAGGCCAATGCTTCAGGTCGAGCAAAGGCACTCGCACCTCATCCTGGATGACGTCGGTTCCATTCCAATCTCATGCGCGCCTTGAACGAAACATAGTCGTCATCGGAATTGGGATTGAAATTGGCGATCTTGGCTTTGGCGAGGTAATCGAAATAGGGCCAGTGGACCTCGTTGGTATCGGCATAAAGATAGCACTGGATCGTGATGCAGGGCTCCTCCGCCGCGCGATTGATCAGCTTGTGAACCTGATTCAGACGCGACGAAATCCATGCGACATCGTCCTTTTCGAAGACGGCGGTCGCGAAGGGGTCCTGATGATAGGGTGACAACATGCGGTAGAGATCGACGTTGATCTCGCCGTGCAGCACCTTGATCACCGCCTCCGCGCCGCCATGATTGTGGATGGGCGAGTAATGGCCGACCGGCCAGATTTCCATGACGAAGGGCACGCCGGGTGAATCGCCCTGATTCTGCCCGAGCGTGATGCGCAGATAGGTCTTGTCGGGATCGGGCGCACCGAACTCCTCCGCCTTGCGCGCCAGCGTCTCATGGCACCAGCCATTCGGATCGGCGATGCTCTCCTTGATCGCCTGTGCGAATTCGGGGAAGTCGGGCGTGTCGAGCCGGAACATCTCGCCGGCGACGTTGTCGTAGAGCTGGCGGCAGGTCGGCGTCAGATTGCCCGGCACGGTGGCCTGGCCTTGCGCCATCATGTCCATCGTCATGCGGTCATGGACGACGACTTTCATCGGCACGTCGGCGACCACGGGGTCGCGCCAGATGTCGACGGAATCGCGGATCGACGCCGTCACCTCGACCCGGCGCGCCTCGCGCAGCCAGGCATAGGGGTCGTCGCCATCGTCAGACGGCTTGCCCGCCAGCTGATACTCGACGATCATGCAGCCGAGCCGCATCTCCCCCTTGCCGTAGCGCAGCCGGCGATTGTTATGGTCGAAGCTGAACCAATAGGGGCAGCGCGGATCGGGATCGAGCCCGAGGGTCAGGTCGGGCTCCAGCTCGACCTGCGGCGTGACCGGCCGCTGATGCCATTCGCCGTCGATCCGCTCGTGGAGCGTGACCCCGTTGAAATCGACGTCCCAGCGCAGTGCGGGCCGCCCCCAGCATTTGTTCTGGATGCTGACGCTGAACGGCGCCTTCTCGGCGATCATGAAGCCGACCGTCCCCTGACCCAATACGGGCAGGCGGATGAAATCCTCGAACTTCCCGTCCTGATCCTCGGGGGTCAGCACCAGATGAGCGGGTACGCTCAGGAAATTTTCTTCCGCATGGCTCAACGTGGCGCTCCCCCGGGTGGATGACCGATCATCCTTCGCATGTCTCAGGATCAGCGCGACGTTGCGCCGGGTCAATACAATAATAGATCACATCCGATGTCGGATATATATGTTCAATATTTCGGATGGATTATGCTTTCGTAAATATAGCGTCCACTTTGGATGTAAAACGATCGCATGAGAAAGATTTAATGCCAGCCGCTATTGCCCGGAATATCATTCGCGGTCAGTCTATCCGGCAAGGCAGCAGGGTGGGGAAATCGAACATGTATAAGGAACTTCCGACTCTGAAATGTTTCGACAAGCTGGATCAGGCCACCGAACGGCTGACCGAAATGTTCGTCGATATCGGACAGGCGCGCGATACTCGGCTGAACCCGCCCCCCGCCCAGCGCGCGGTCTTTCGCAAGCTGCACGGCGTCGCGCATGGCTGGCTGGAGCGTCACGCCGACATGCCCGAGGCGTGGCGGGTCGGCATCTTCGCGCATGAACGGCTGGAGGCTTGGATGCGCTTTTCCAGCGATACCGGCCCGACCGATCCCGATCTGGGCAGCATGTGCGGGATCGGGTTGAAGCTGTTCGGCGTCAACGGCCCGAACGCGCTGGGCGAGGAAGGGGCGACCGCCGACCTCATCATGCAGAATATCGACCGGTTCTTTCTCGATACCGCCAGGACGATGGTCGAATTCACCTATGCCGGCGTCGTCCAGCATGATTACGACGCCTATCTGGCGAAGCATCCCGCGATTAACGCGGTGCTGAACGACATGAACGCAGCGCGCGGATCGTGCCTGACCAACCGCTACTGGGCGATCCTGCCCTTCCATCTGGGCGACGATCTGGTCAAATATCGTCTGGACCCGGAAACCCCGGCCGAGGACGTGCCCGACGACGGCAACGACTATCTGAAGGCTGACCTGGTCAACCGGCTGGCCGAGCGCGACTATCGCTTCACTTTGTTGGTGCAGCGGCGGACCAGCGAAAAGACCATGCCGCTCGACGCTGCCAATGTCGTCTGGCCGGAACATGAAAGCCCTTATGTCCCCGTCGCGACCTTGGTCATCCCCCGCCAGCGGGTCGATGCGCCGGGGCAGGCCGACTATGGCCAGAACCTGTCCTTCAATATCTGGCGCGTGCCGCAGGCGAACCGGCCCAGCGACGGGTCGTCGATCGCGGTCGTCCGGCGCGGCGTCTATGCGGCAGGCACGGCGATGCGACAGCATGCCAATGGCCAGTTGACCAGCGACCCGCTGACCCCGCGCGTCGCGGCGGCCGCGCCTCCGGCCATCGAGCATGACAATTGCATCGTCCAGGCGGTGATCCATCCTGCGATCGGCATCGCGCGGGTGGGGACCAGCGACGAATATTTCTACGGCCCCGAAGTCACCGATCCGAAACCGTTACCCGCCGGCAGCTACCGCGACGCGCACAAAAGGCTGAAGCGACAGGCCGCGCGCTTCCGCGTCTACGGCGTCAACGCACGCGGCGAGATCGTCCGCGAACTGACCGGCAAGGAAGGCGGCGCGACGATCGAATGGCAGGTGCAACTCGCCAACCACAAGGCCGCCTGGTACGGCTTCCAGCTCGCGCTCGACATTCCCGAGGCCAATTACGCCCCGCCGACCACGCTACGCAATCCGGGCGTCGCGGATCGCGCGACGCTAGCGATCGAGGGCAAGAAGCGGGTGCTGAAGGGCGCCAGCGTCAAGGCCAAGACGTTCGAGGGCACATTCATGGACATCCCCGTCTATCTGGGCGAAGCGATGACCGATGGCGAGCAGCGGCTGACGGTGCTCGGCGGCAAGGGTGTCTCGGCCAGCGTCGACGGCAGCGCGGCCATTACCTTCGCCAATAACGAAGGCTGGTATGACGATGTCTCCGATGGGCCGGTGACCGCCCGGGTCACGCTCGACGGTGAGGAGATCCAGGTGATCCCCGCCTGGGTCGTCGTCGCGCCGCCCAATTACGGGCCGCAGCGCAAATCGGTCCGCACCATGTGGGACCTGATGCGCGACGTCGCGATCAAGGCGGGCAAGCTGCCCGCGCCGACGCGGCCATCCTTCGCGCGCGACATCCTGCCCATCTTCCAGCGGATGGAGGGGCTGCAATGGGTCAATGCCGGCTTTGCCGCCGGGTTCGGCTGGGACGGGGTGTTCGACCTGACGAGCGACACCGCGCTGGCGCGTCTGGGCAGCACCAGTCCGGCCTATCGCGAGCAGCGCCGGGTCATTTACAATAACTTCCGCAACTTCGACACCGACGCCAATTCGCCGGTGCCCTGGCCGTGGCTGTACGGCGACGCGATGAACATTCCGCCGGTCGCCAGTCCGCGCCAGAATGCGGTGCTGAGCGATTGCCAGACGGCGATGTTGTGGCAATGGGCGGAGGGGAATTTCGATCCCGATTACGATCCCAAAAAGCGCCCCCCGGCCGAGATCGACGATCTGCCGGTCGCCGAACGAGGCGATATGCTGACCCGTGCGGCGCTGGAGTTCTGTCTGGCCGATGCGTTCCACCCCGGTTGCGAGATGACATGGCCGGTGCGCATAGCCACGATGTACGTGGCGCCGTTCCGCTTCCAGCACGCGCCTGAAGGCTGGATAGCGCCGCGCCCCAGCGAAGTGCTGACCCCCGACGACGTCACCATTCCCAACGGTCCGCTTTGCGGTCAGATGCCGGGCGGCATCACGCGGTGGATGGCGGTGCCGTGGCAGACCGACACCAGCAGCTGCCGGTCGGGCTACACGCCCGCCTATGATCCGTACGTCCCCACCTTCTGGCCGGCACGCGTGCCCAATGAGGTGCTGACCAAGGAGAATTATGACATCGTCATGGACAAGTCCCGCCCCTTGGAAGAGCGGCGCAAGGCGTTCGCCAATCGCGAGGCCTGGATCGAGCCGCTGGGTGCGGACGGCTACACTCATCAGATCAACAACATGATCCATCATTTCGATTTTCTCGGCGTGGTCGAGGTTCGCGAAGGCCCTGGCGATCCGGAATTCCCCGCGACGATCGAAGTCGAGGATTATGCCCGGCTGATCACGCCCGAGCAGGAGAAGCTGACCGGGCCGCGCCTTCTGGGGGCGGCACCGCCGATGCGGGTCGCCCCGGCGGCAAGGCCCGGCCCCGTTGAGCGGCGCGGCACGCGATCAGCGACCGAGGTCGATCTGTCCGGCATCGCGCTGGTCAATCGCTTTCCCAACGGACTGCCACCGCAGCAGCGATGAGCGAGCCTATCGTCGACGTCGCCATCATCGGTGCCGGGGCGGCGGGGGCGGCGGCCGCCTGCACGCTGGCGCCCTACGCCAGCGTCACCCTGATCGACCGGGTAGCGACGCCGGTCTGGCGGATCGGCGAAACGCTGCCGGGCGCGGCACGGCGCGTGCTGACGGCGATCGGTGCGTTCGAGCGCTTTGCGGCGGCGGGGCACGGCATCGCCCCGCTCAAGGTCAGCCGCTGGGGCTCGGACGATCCGGTCGAACTGGACGCAATGTGCGATCCCGACGGCATGGGCTGGCGGATCGACCGCGCCCGTTTTGAAGCCGATCTGCGCGCGGATGCCGCAGCGCGGGGGGCTGCGTTCGTCTTCGCCTGTGTCGGGGACATACGTCGCCTTAAGGACGGATGGCATGTCACGCTCGACGACGGCATGTCGGTGTTTGCCCGGCGCCTGATCGATGCGAGCGGTCGGCGAACCTCGCTGATGCGCAAACATGGGCAGCGGCGCATGGTGATGGACCGGCTGGCCTGCGCCTATCAGCGCGTGCCGCAGCCTCAGGATTCCGACACCACCACCTATACCCAAGCGTGCGCGGAGGGATGGTGGTACACCGCCATGCTGCCGGATGAGGATCGTATCGTCGCGTTCCACGGCGATGCGGGCGGGGCGGCCATGCGTGATGTCCTGCCGACAGGGCCATTGATGGCAGCCCGCTCATTGCCAGGGCTGAAGGATGCGATCGGCACCGTCGACCCGTCTCGGGCGACGCCATCGATGCTGTGCGCGGCTAACAGCGTGGCTCGCAGCGCGGCGGGTGAGGGTTGGCTTGCCGCCGGCGACAGCGCGATCGCCCTGGACCCTCTGTCATCCCAGGGCTTGTTCAATGCCCTATCGACGGGTCTTGAAGCCGGGGAGGCCACGCTTACCCTTCTGAACGGTGACACCAGAGCCACCGAACGGTACGCTACACGGATGAGCCGTATCTGGCAGGCCTACTGCCATCATCACGCCCTCTATTATGGTATGGAACGACGTTGGCGCGACGCGCCATTCTGGGCGCGTCGCATCGGATCAGCTTAAGCGATTCGCACTGGACCGTTGGCACTCGCATGAGCGTCTGATCGTAAAGGCGTTGACCGTTACTCATCACGGATTCCACCCCAGTTGGACAAGGGGGGCACTGTTAGCGCTCAAGAGCTTGAACCCCGCCCGTCGATAGAAGGCTAGTGCCCGCACATTGTTTTGGGCGACGTCCAGCACAATGGAGACAGCGGCACGGGCGGCTTCGTCTCTTATCGCGCCTAAAACGGCACGCCCAATCCCGACACCCCGTGCGCTGTCTATCAGCGCAAAGTCGACAATTTTCCAAGGCGTAGAATTCCGGCTCAGGCATATGCGCCCGACCGTCACGCCGTTAGCGACGATCATCTGCCGCTCGGCACTGGGATGAGTGGCGGCGATGTGACGTTCCTGCAGCGCATGCTGCTGAGCAAGCAGGGTGGCGAGCATCGGGGCGGGGAGGGCAAAGCCCGGCGGTGCGCGCCAATGACCGGCATGGGCGCGGGCGATGATGGCCACATCGTCCGGGGTTTCGGGGCGGAACATGATCCGATCAGGTGCCATGCCGGGGTCCGCCATCTTGTCGGCGCCGTCCCGATCGGGAATGGTGGCGGGCGAGGAAGGATCGTGCATGCGCTTGATGACCCCGGAAGATTTCCTGCCCTGGGTGGGCAAGACGGTGAAGGTGAACACGCTGCCGGAGGCGGTCGAGGTGCGGCTGGATCGTGTCGAGACGTCGCCGCGCCTGCCCGATGGGCTCGATTTCCGGCAGCCCTTTTCGCTGTTCTTCGAAGCGCCGCTTAGCGTCGTGCTGCTCGACCTGGCCTACGAGTTCGATTGCGGGCGCGGCGGGCCGCACAGCATCTTCATCAGCCAGTGCCCGCCGCTCCGCGATCGCCGCGTTTATCAGGCGGTGTTCAACTGATTGCGAGGTGGCCGGCACCCTGTGCCGAGCGGGCATGGTGCCGGCCGGTCCGTCAGTCGGGACGTGAGGGGTAATAGCCCTCGATGCAGATGACCGCGTTCATCGCCAGATAGGGCTGCATCAGGGACATGGGCTGGCTGCCGCCGGCCAGACCGGTATTGCCCGCCGGTGTACCGGCCAGATTCACCGTCGCGTTGCCTGATCCCGCCGGTACGTAGATCGCCGCGCCGCTGGCATTGGGATCGATCAAATTGCCCAGACGCGCGCCAGCCGAGGCCGATGCGGTGCTGTCATCGGCCGTATTGTCGGTGACGATGGCCATGCCCGGCTGTGCGGGGAATGCATGGACATGCGCGGGCATTTGCGTGGTGAGGATGGTGGTCTGCTCGGTGCCGGCCGCTTCGCCCGCCTGATAATTATGGCTGACACCGGGCGCCTGGCCGGTACCGACGGGCACGCGACCGCCCAGATGCGGCAGGCCGAAGGTCTGCTGGCCGTTACCGCCATAGGTGGTGCCGAGCAGCGAGTAGAGCGCGGTGCTTTGGGCAATGCTCAACAGCTGTCCCTGGCATAACGACCAACCGCGCGGGGCAAAGCTGCCTGCCGTAAACATCACGTATCCGAGATATGCTTCCATGTCCGCTCCCTTGAGGGCGCGCCAATTCGCAATATCGCGGCGCGCCGCGTTCATTGTTGCCCGGGCGAAATCGGAAAACAAATCCATAATGGTTGTATTGCAAATATAGAGAATGTCCAAAATGAACACTTATTCTGTTCACATTGGAAATAACGTGTCCGTAACGAAAAGCGTAAAGCTTGCTTACCATAATATATATCAATGTTATCCGGTTGGAGGACGATGATCTGTCTCATTAATGGAACCGTAGTTTTAAAATCTTGACTCATCCTTGATTCTGTCGTCCGATGAAGCGTTCGTCACCGATCGGGGATGATTTCGGGGGCGAGCCGGGGGGCTATAGACCATGTTTGGCGCGTTTATTCGTGCGCTCGGCCGTGTCGTGAAGACCGGCGTCACTGTCGATACGGCGCCGGGAGTCGCTTTATCGTCGGACCAATTTGCGTCGGTTAAGGCGGATGTGGCGTCGCGCTCTTCGCGTCGTATCGTGCGACCGGCGATCGCACTGTCGGCGCTTGGGCTCGCGGCGATGCCCTGCGCGGCGGCTGCCGAGAGCGCGGCTTGCACGGCCATCAATAACGGCGAACTGAATTACTCCGCCAATTTCAGTTCGACGGCTGCGCCCAGTCCTTCGGGGCGCGCCAGAGGCGTTTCCGCCACGGCCTCGGGAATCCGGTCGTCTGCTTATACGGCAGCGGGGGGCGCCTTTCCCGCCAGCTATAACGGCTTCAGTCCGACGCTATACGATTTCGACGAGGGCGAGGTCATTCGGATGACCGTGCGGACAGATGCTCCGACGCAGCTGGCATCGACGAATGGTTTTACGGCATATCTGTATGTGTCGAACGCAAATACGGGCGCTTTTACGAACCAGTCCGCCAACATCAATGCGGTTGGCACAGCGACGCTAACCGTGACCACCACGGCCACGAGCAATGCGGTGCTTGCCCGGATCGGACGCGCGGGCACCAACGATCTCGGCGCCTTCACCGTATCCGCCACCTGTGTCGGCACGCCGCCCCCCGCGATCTCGGGCATCGCACCGACCTCCGGGCCGGCGGCCGGCGGAACCTCGGTCACCATCAACGGCAGCAACTTCACCGGCGTCGATCAGGTACGGTTCGACACCACCCTTGTCTCGGTCACGCCGGCATCGGACACGCAGATCGTCACTACCGCGCCTGCGCATGCGGCGGGCACGGTCGGCATCGCCGTCGTGAAGAACGGAACCGCCTCGGCGACCTTCACCGGCTATACCTATATCGCCGCACCGGCCGTGACGGCGGTCGCGCCCGCTTCGGGCGGGGCGGGGGGCGGCAACAACGTGACCCTGACCGGCACCGGCTTTACGAACGCGACCGCCGTCAGCTTCGGCGGCAGCCCGGCGTCGAGCTACGCCGTCAACAGCGCGACGCAGATCACCGCGACCGCGCCCGCCGGGTCGGGCACCGTCAATGTTACGGTCACGACCCCTGGCGGCACCTCGGCGACCGGGGCGGGCAACCAGTATCGCTATGTCGCCGCACCGACGATCAGCGCGATCTCGCCGGCCGGCGGGTCGAGCGGGGGCGGCACGCCGGTGACGATCACCGGCACCGACTTCGTCAGCGGCAACAGCTATAGCGCCAGCTTCGGCGCGACGACGGTCCCGGCGACCTATGCCAGCGCCACGACGCTGACGACGACCACGCCGGCGGGGTCGGGCACCGTGGCGGTCGGCGTGACCGACGCCACCAACGGCCAGGCGAGCACGGGCAGCGTCAGCTACAGCTTCGCCGTGCCGACCGTGACCGCGCTGAGCGTGACCTCCGGCCCGGCCAATACCTCACGCAGCGTGGTGATCACCGGCACCAATTTCACCCCGGCCGCGACCGTGGCGATCGGCGGCACCGTCGCGACGGGCGTCACCTACACCAATTCGAACCAGCTCAGCGCGACGCTGCCGGCCAAGGCGGCGGGCACCTATGACGTGCAGGTCACCACCGGCAGCGTGACGAGCGCGGCCGGCCCGGGCGCGCAATATAGCTATATCGCGGCGCCCACCATCACCGATGCGACGCCGGGTTCGGGGTCAACCGCCGGCGGCACCAGCGTGACGATCACCGGCACCGCGCTGACGGGGGCGAGCGCGGTGACCTTCGGCGGCAATGCGGCGACCAGCTTCGTGGTCACCGGCGACACCCAGATCACGGCGACGACCCCGGCGGGCAGCGCGGGCGCGGCCGCCATCGCGGTCACCACGCCGGGCGGCACTGCCACGCTGGCGAACGGCTATAGCTATGTCGTGCTCAACCCGCCCGCCGTGACCACGCAGCCGGCTGGCCAGACGGTCGCGGTCGGCGCGACCGCCAGCTTCACCGCCGGCGCATCGGGCAGTCCGTCGCCCAGCGTCCAGTGGCAGGTATCGAGCGACAGTGGTGCGAGCTTCACCAACATCGCCGGCGCGACCGCCGCCACCTATACCACCCCCGCGACGATAGCGGGCGACAATGGCCGCCAGTACCGCGCGGTCTTCACCAACAGCCAGGGCAGCGCGACGAGCAGCGCCGCGACCCTGACCGTCATCCAGGCGCCGACCGCCAACGCGCAGAGCGTGACCGCCACCTTCAACACCGCGACTGCCGTGACGCTGACGGGCAGCGACCCGAACACGCCGGCCCGGACGCTGACCTATTCTATCGGCACCCCGCCGACGCATGGCACGCTGAGCGGTACCTTGCCCAACCTCACCTATACGCCGTCCGCCAATTATATCGGGGCGGACAGCTTCACCTTCACCGTCTCCAACGGCCTCGCGACCTCCAGCGCGGGCACGGTGACGATCGCCGTGGCGGGGCCACCCGCGCCGGCCGCGCCTGTGCTGACCAGCCCGGCCAACGGATCGACGCTCAATACGGCGACACCGGTCGTGACCGGCGTCACCGCAAGCGGCACGACGGTCCAGATCTTCATCGACGGTACGCTCAACGGTAACGCGACTGTATCGGGCGGCAATTTCACCTACACCGTGGCGAGCGCGCTAGGCCAGGGAACGCACAGCGTTTATGCGGTTGCCTCGACCTCGGGGGTGGCGTCGCCGGCCTCGAACACCAATGCCTTCGCCATCGACACGGTCGCGCCCGCCGCGCCGGTGATCACCGCGCCCGCCAATGGCGCGACGCTGGCCAGTCGGCGGCCGACGATCACCGGCACGGCGGAGAGCAATGCCAGCATCGCGATCCGGATCAACGGGGCGGCGGCCGGCACGACCTCCGCGACGGCGGGTGGCACGTACAGCTATGCGCCAGCGGCCGATCTGCCGCTGGGGTCCAACACGGTGTCGATTACCGCGACCGACGCGGCGGGCAATGTCTCGCCGAACGCGACCAACAGCTTCACCATCGTCGCGCTTCCCACGGTCAGCGGCGTGACCCCGGCCGAGGGCGGCACGGCGGGCGGGACGACGATCACCGTCACCGGCACCAACTTCACCAGCGGCAGCACGGTCACGGTCGGCGGTACGCCCGCCACCGGCGTGACGATCGCCAGCGCGACCAGCCTGACCGCCGTCACCCCGGCGGGCACCGCCGGCCCCGCGGCGGTGCAGGTCACCAATGCCGCCGGCGCCGGCACCACGACCGGCAGCTTCACCTATGTCGGCGCACCGACCGCGAGCGCGCAGACCGTGTCGACCGCGTTCCAGACCGCGCGCAGCATCACCCTGGCGGGCAGCGATCCCAATACGCCCGCGCGCGCGCTAAGCTATGCGATAACCGCCGCGCCGGCGCGCGGCACGCTCAGCGGTACCGCGCCGAACCTGACCTATACGCCGGCCGCTGGCGCGCGCGGCACCGATAGCTTCACCTACACCGCCAGCAATGGGGTGAGCACCTCCGCGCCCGCGACGGTGACCGTGACGATCGGTGACCCGGCGTTGACCATCACCGCGCCGCCCGCGAGCGGGACGGTGGGCACGGCCTATACCGCCACGCTGACGACGACCGGTGGCACTGCGCCCTATAGCTATGCGGTGACGGCGGGCGCTCTGCCCACCGGACTGACGCTGGCGACCGGCGGCACGCTGTCGGGCACGCCGACGAGCGCGGGGGCGTTTGCCTTCACCGTTACCGCCGAGGACTCGACCGGCGGCAATCCACCGGTGCGCCAGTCGCAGGCCTTCACCATCACGATCGGGCGGGGCGCGCAGACCATACGCTTCACCTCGACCCCGCCGGCCGGCGCGATCGTCGGCGGCACCTATCTGGTCGCCGCGACCGCTAGCTCGGGGCTGACCCCGGTCTTCGCCATCGATGCCGGCTCGCGCGCCATCTGCTCGATCACGGGCAACAGCGTGCGCTTCGACCAAGTCGGCACCTGCGTCGTCACCGCCAGCCAGGCGGGCGACACGAGCTTCGACCCCGCCGCCCCGGTGCAGCAGAGCATCGCCATCGGCGCGCCGACTATCGCGCTCAGCCCCGCCACACTGCCCACGCCGCAGGTCGGCATCGCCTATAGCCAGCGCTTCACTGCCGGCGGCGGCACCGCGCCCTATGGCTTCGCGGTGACGGCCGGCGCGCTGCCCACCGGGCTGACGCTGGCGAGCGACGGCACGCTGTCGGGCACGCCGAGCGCGGCCGGGAGCTTCACCTATACGATCGCCGCGACCGACAGCGCGAGCGGCAGCGGCGCGCCCTTTGTCGGCCAGGCCAGCTATACGACCACCGTCCAGCCGCCGGTGCTGACGCTGTCGCCCGCCGCGAACACGGCCACCGCGACCGCGCTGCCCGCCGCGACCGGCGGTACGGCGTATAGCCAGACCATCACCACCAGCGGCGGCATCGCACCGTACAGTTACAGCGTCGTCGGCGGGGCCCTGCCGCCCGGGCTGACGCTGGCGAGCGGCGGGGTGATCGCAGGCACGCCGAGCGCAGCGGGGACGTTCACCTTCCGTCTCCGCGCGACCGACAGCGCGACCACGCCGTTCGGCGTCGAGGGGCTCTACGCTATCACCGTCGCCGCACCGGCCATCGTCGTCACCCCGGCGACCCTGCCGTCCGCGACCGTCGGCCAGCCCTATGACCAGACCGTCACCGCCAGCGGTGCGGGAACCAGCTACAGCTATGCGGTGACGGCGGGCGCGCTGCCCCCCAGCGTCACGCTGGCGAGCGACGGCCGCTTGACCGGTACGCCGGGGGCGGGCGGCAGCTTCTCCTTCACGCTCACCGCAACGAACGCGGCGGGCTTTACGGGCGCGCGCGCCTATACGCTGAGCGTCGTCGCCCCCACACTGGCATTGTCGCCCGCGAGCTTGCCGACGGGGACGTCGGGCGTGGCCTATAGCGCCACGCTGTCAGCCTCGGGGGGGATAGCGCCCTACAGCTATGCGGTTACCGCCGGTGCGTTGCCGGCGGGCGTGACCCTCTCGAGCAGCGGTGTGTTGGCGGGCACGGCAACCAAGTCGGGTAGCTTCACCTTCAGCGTCACGGCGACCGACAGTTCGACCGGTTCGGGCCCGTACAGCGCGACGCGAAGCTACACGCTGGTGATCGGCGCGCCGGCGCTGACTCTGGCCCCGTCGACGCTGGCCAATGCGATGGTGGGTACGGCGTATAGTCAGAAACTGACCGCGAGCGGTGGCACGGCGCCGTATAGCTATGCCGTGACCGCAGGTGCGCTGCCGACGGGGGTGACGCTCGGCACCAATGGTACGCTGAGCGGTACGCCGACGGCGGGGGGCAGCTACAGTTTCACGGTTACCGCGACGGATGCAACCACGACAGCCAATGGTGGGCCTTATACCGCTGCACGCAGCTATACCCTGACGGTCGCGACCGCGACGGTGGCGCTGTCGCCGGCGAACCTGCCAGCGGGAACGTCGGGCGTGGCGTATAGTGAGGTACTGTCGGCGACCGGTGGCACCGCGCCCTATGCTTACGCCGTGATGGCAGGGGCCTTGCCGGCGGGTGTGACCCTGTCGAGCAGCGGGACCCTGGCCGGGACGCCGACGCAGTCGGGCAGCTTCACCTTCAGCATCACCGCGACCGACAGTTCGACCGGCTCGGGGCCGTACAGTGCGACGCGCAGCTATACGCTGGTGATCGGTGCACCGGCGCTGACGCTGGCCCCGGCGACCTTGGCCGATGCGACGGTGGGGGCAGGCTATAGTCAGGCACTGACCGCGAGCGGTGGGACTGCACCGTACATTTATGCCGTCACAGCTGGTGCTTTGCCGACAGGCGTGACGCTCGGTACGAATGGCACGCTGAGTGGTACGCCGACGGCTGGCGGCAGCTACAGCTTCACGGTCACAGCAACGGACGCGACGTCGACCGGCAATGGCGGTCCTTACACGGCTGCGCGCAGCTACACGTTGACTGTCGCGACGGCGACAGTGGCGCTGAGCCCGACCAATCTGCCGGCGGGAACGTCAGGCGCGGCGTATAGCGAAACGCTGTCGGCGACCGGTGGTACGGCGCCCTATAGCTATGCAGTCACCGCCGGCGCATTGCCCGCGGGTGTGACCCTGTCGAGCAGCGGAACCCTGGCCGGGACACCGACGCAATCGGGCAGCTTCACCTTCAGTGTCACCGCGACCGACAGTTCGACCGGCTCTGGTCCGTATAGCGCGACGCGCAGCTATACGCTGGTGATCGGTGCACCGGCGCTGACGCTTGCCCCGGCAACGCTGGCCAATGCGACGGTGGGTGCGGCGTATAGTCAGACACTGACCGCCAGCGGCGGGACGGCACCTTACAGCTATGTCGTCACCGCAGGCGCGCTTCCGGCAGGCGTGACGCTCGGCACCAATGGTACGCTGAGCGGTACGCCGACGGCTGGTGGCAGCTACAACTTCACGGTTACCGCAACGGATGCGACCACCAGCGCCAATGGTGGGCCTTATACCGCTGCACGCAGCTATACCCTGACGGTCGCGACTGCGACGGTGGCGCTGTCGCCGGCGAACCTGCCAGCGGGAACGTCTGGCACGGCGTATAGCGAAACACTGTCAGCCACCGGTGGCACGGCGCCCTACAGCTATGTGGTCATCGCTGGCGCACTGCCGGCGGGCGTCACCTTGGCGAGCAATGGTACGCTGGCGGGGACGCCGACGCAGTCGGGCAGCTTCACCTTCAGTGTCACCGCGACCGACAGTTCGACCGGCTCTGGTCCCTATAGCGCGACGCGCAGCTATACGCTGGTGATCGCCGCGCCGGCCCTGACGCTGGCCCCGACGACACTGGGCAATGCGACGGTAGGAGCGGCGTATAGCCAGGCACTGACCGCGAGTGGCGGGACCGCGCCGTATAGCTATGCCGTCACGACGGGTGCGCTACCGGCGGGTGTGACGCTCGGCACCAACGGTACGCTGAGCGGGACGCCGACGGCCGGTGGCAGCTACAGTTTCACCGTCACCGTGACGGATGCGACCACGAGCGCCAATGGTGGGCCTTATACCGCTGCACGCAGCTATACCCTGACGGTCGCGACTGCGACGGTGGCGCTGTCGCCGGCGAACCTGCCAGCGGGAACGTCTGGCACGGCGTATAGCGAAACACTGTCAGCCACCGGTGGCACGGCGCCCTACAGCTATGTGGTCATCGCTGGCGCGCTGCCAGCGGGCGTCACCTTGGCGAGCAATGGTACGCTGGCCGGGACTCCGACACAGTCGGGTAGCTTCACGTTCAGCATCACCGCGACCGACAGTTCGACTGGCTCGGGTCCCTATAGCGCCACGCGCAGCTACACGCTGGTGATCGCGGTGCCAGCGCTGACGCTGGCCCCGCCGACACTGGCCAATGCGACGGTGGGTGGGGCGTATAGCCAAGCGCTGAGCGCGAGTGGGGGCACGGCGCCGTACAGCTATGCCGTGACCGCAGGCGCGGTGCCGGCGGGGGTGACGCTTGGCACCAACGGTACGTTGAGCGGGACGCCAACGGCCGGTGGCAGTTACAGCTTCACCGTCACCGTCACCGATGCGACTGCCACGACCAATGGCGGCCCTTACACCGCGAGCCGCAGCTATACGCTGAGCGTCGCGACTGCGACCGTGGCGTTCAGTCAGGCGAGCCTGCCGGCGGGCGAGTCGGGCACGGTCTTTAGCGAGACGCTGTCGGCGACCGGCGGCACCGCGCCTTACAGCTATGCCGTGACGGCGGGGGCCTTGCCGGCGGGTGTGACCTTGGCGAGCAATGGCACGCTGGCGGGCACATCGACGCAGTCGGGGAGCTTCACCTTCAGCATCACCGCGACCGATAGTTCGACCGGTTCGGGTCCGTACAGTGCGACACGGAGCTACACGCTCAGCATCGCGGCACCGGCGCTGGCGCTCGATCCGGCGACGCTGGCCAATGCGACGGTGGGCGCGGCCTATAGCCAGGCGCTCATCGCGACCGGTGGGACGGCGCCCTACAGCTATGCCGTCACCGCTGGTGCGTTGCCGGCGGGCGTCACGCTTGGCACCAACGGCACGTTAAGCGGTACGCCGACCGCCGGTGGCAGCTATGGCTTCACCGTGACCGCGACCGACGCGACCGTGACCGCCAATGGCGGGCCTTATACCGCCGCGCGCAGCTATACGCTGGTCGTCTCGGCCGCGAGTGTGGCGGTCGGGCCGGCCAGCCTGCCCGATGGGCGTTATGATGTGGCCTATACGCAGAGGCTCTCCGCATCGGGGGGCACCGCGCCCTATCGCTATGCGGTCACCGACGGCGCATTGCCGGCGGGCGTGACGCTGGCGGCCGATGGCAAGTTGAGCGGCACGCCGAGCGCGTTCGGGGGCTTCGCCTTCACCGTGACCGCGACTGACAGTTCGACGGGGGCGGGGCCATATGGCGGGGCCAAGGCCTATAGCCTGGTCATCGCGGCACCCGACGTGCCGGTCGCGGCCAATGTCAGCCTGGCGGTCGGTTATGGCGCGGCGGCCACGGCGGTTCCGCTGAAGGTGAGCGGCGGTGTGGCGACCAGTGTCGCCATCGCCACCGCCCCCGCGCACGGCACCGCAACGGTCAACGGCACCGCGATCAGCTACACGCCGGCGGCCGGTTATGCCGGGGCCGACAGCTTCACCTATACCGCGTCCAATGCGGGCGGCGTCTCGGCCCCCGCGACGGTCAGCATCACCGTCGCGCAGCCGAGCCTGGCGCTCACCCCGGCGACGCTGCCCGCGGGTCAGGAGGATGTCGCCTATAGCCAGCAGCTGAGCACCAGCGGCGGGACCGCGCCCTATTCTTACGCGGTCACCGCCGGGCGACTGCCGGCCGGAGTGACGCTCTCGCCGGGCGGGTTGCTGGCGGGCACGCCGCAGGAAAGCGGGCGCTATACCGTGACCGTCACCGCGACCGACAGCTCTTCGGGCAATGGCCCCTTCACGGCGGCGAATGCCTATACGCTGGACATCGCGCTGCCGGCCCCGCCGGTCGCGCGCCCCGGTTCGGCCGCAACGAATACCACGACAACGACGCAGAACGGCGCGGTGGCGATCGACCTGTCGGCGCTGGTCACCGGCGATTATCGCCAAATCCGTATCACCGCACAGCCGCAGCACGGCACGGTGTCGATCGACGCACGCCAGCAGGCCGTGACCGAGACGAACCAGCGGATCAGCGCTACCTATACGCCCGAGCCGGGCTATATCGGTGAGGACAGCTTTGGCTATGTCGCAATCGGCGATGGCGGCACCTCGAATGAGGCCCGGGTCGCGATCACGGTCAAGGGCAGCGCGCCCGTCGCTCCGGCGATCAAGGCCAGCGTCACCAACGGCCAGACCCAGATCGTGGACCTGACCGATGGCGCGATCGGCGGGCCGTTCCTGGATGCGACCATCGCCTCGGTGACGCCAGCGGACGGGGTGGGGGCGACGCTCGTGGAAAGCGGCAGCACCGGCGATCGCCGCTATCAGCTACGCATCACCCCGCACGGTCGGTTCAGCGGCACCGCGACCGTCCGCTACACGCTGACCAACGCTTATGGCACCTCGGCGCCGGCTGCGGTCAGCGTCAGCGTGGTGCAGCGCGCCGACCCGTCGCAAGACGCGACCGTCACCGGCATTTCGGCCGCGCAGGCCGAGGCGACGCGCCGCTTCGCCCAGGCCCAGCTCGACAATTTCCAGCGCCGCAACGAGCAGTTGCATAATGGCGGTGCAGGGAGCGTCGGCCGGCCGATGGGGATCAGTATCGCGGGCGGCAACAGCTATGGCGCGAGTGATCCCAATGCCGGGATGGCGGCGACCGATCTGGCGATGCTGAAGTCGGATCATGCGACCGAAGTCATGGGTCGCGAGCGGGCGGCGGGGCTGATGACCTATGACCGCGACGGCCGGGCCTTGCCGGTGACGGGGCTGGCGGGTGCGCGCAGCGACCGGGCAATGGGTCAGGCGATACCGGGTGTTGCGGCCGCGCGCGCCCAAAATGGAGAACCCGAAGCGATCGAGGGCACCGGCCGGCCGGTCGGATCAACCGCGATTTGGTCAGGTGGCGCGATCGCGTTGGGGACCGAGGATGCGACGCGCGGACGTGGCAAGCTGACCGTCTCCACCGGCGGGCTCAGCAGCGGCGTGGACGTGAAGCTGTCCGAGACGCTGACCGTCGGTATCGGTGGTGGTTATGGCGGCGAGCGGGCTAAGGTCGGCCAGGATAAGGGGCGGGTTGACAGCAACAGCTGGATGGGTGCGGTCTATGGCAGCGTCGCACCGGCGGACGGGCTGTTCCTCGACGGTGTCGCGGGCGCGGGACGGCTATCCTTCGACACGATCCGTAATGTGACCGGTAGCGATGCGGTCGCGCGTGGCCATCGCGGCGGATCGATGCTGTTCGGCTCGCTGACCGGCGGGTTCGATCGGACCAGCGGCACCCATGCCCTGTCCGCCTATGGCCGGATCGACTATCTGTCGGCTGATCTGGACCGCTATACCGAGACCGGGGCGGGCAATGCCAATCTGCTGTTCGACGCGCGCCGGCTGGCCTCGCTGTCAAGTGTGCTGGGGCTGCGCGGATCGTTCGTCACCGGCCGCTTCGTGCCCCGCGTGCGCGCCGAATGGCGGCACGAGTTTAAGAATGGTGGTATCCAGGCGCTCGATTACGCCGATCTCGGCGGATTTACCTATGCCATTCGCGGTGATGGCTGGGTCCGCGACAATTATTCAATGGATCTGGGCACCGACTATGTCTTTGATAATGGCTGGCGTATCGGCTTCGAGCTGGGTGGCGTGCTTGGCCAAGGCAGTCGCTACGCAACTGAAAAGTTCACAATCCGTAAACAATTTTAATTGTTAATAGAGTTTACGTCGCGTGTCCTGGAGTATGAGCGCTCGGTCGCCAGTCATGGCGGGTTGGACGACGATGAACGTCTGCATCTTGATGTCTACACTCGGCATCTGGTGGGTCGTGGATGGTAAACTGATCTGGTTCGGTTGATCCGATCTTGGCGTGTGATCGTAGGGCATGAGACCGCTGATCGTCTGTATTTGGGTTTAGACGAAAAATATTCGGAGTTTTGCGTCGGTATGTCTCCGCTGGGTGCATCCTCGAATGGCATCGCATCGGTTGAGGATTTGGGCTGAAAAGCGGCTTGAATATCGGTGGCGGTGCAGCGCTTAACGTCTTGCGGGTTAGCAACGACGAAGTATGATCATTGTGTAGGTACCTGTATCTAAAATATAAATTTAATAACTCCCGATCCATTCAATAAAACTGACCGTCAGTCCTGCGTCACCCAGTGGGAATGGCGCCGTTGTCAAAGTCTGCTGCACGGTCTTTAAGGAAGGCAAGACAGCCTTTTGCTAGCGGTCGTCGCCGACAGCTTTCGCACTGGCCCAACGTCCCATCCGTCAGCCGAGCTTGGCCCATCCGGTCAGCCTTGGTTCGGCAATCTTGTCGGCTTGATCTTCGAGTGGCGATCCTAAAAGGTCCCGTACCGACACGCCCTGTAGTCCGTGGCTGCTCTCGCCTTCTTCTATGGACTTCGCATCAAACATGCCAAAGGCGGAAAGAATCTCATGACAACCATCGACGTTGAGCCTGCCAGCCATCAGGCAATCAGTTTTTAACCGGTTCGCTGGACGGACGGGCAGACCATACGCGCTCGGCGGATGTGCTCCCAGGAGCCTGTTACAAATTAACCTCTCGAAGTAGTGCTGATCGGGAGCGGTCAAGTCGCTGACATTCGGAGTATAAACCTCGTATAAAGTTCATATATCCGACTGACCCGCACATTCTCCGAAGGTCGCGAATGATCGCGGCATATCAAGGAGAACGTCATGGAACGCGATAATGACAACGCACGTACGCTGGTCGACCTGGGCGATGCCCGTGCCCTGACCCAGGGGCCGGCCGGTACCCCGATCGACGAGGTCCAGGGGTTCCTCGGCGCCGGCTTGGCCGACGACTGAAAGGGTGGCGGGGTGTTCCCCGGAACACCCCGTCGTTTCGCGATGAGGTTCTTCCTACCCCCGTTGGTCGGCTTCTGCTCAATCGGCGATAGCGTGATCTTCCTCGATGCCCGCTCGGATCGCTACTGGATGCTTCCCGTCGCAATGAGCCAAGCCCTTAACGGACAGTGCGCCGGGGCAGAACTTGCGGGTGATGAGGCGGCACCGCTCCTCGCACTTGTCCGGGCCGGACTGCTCGACAGCGCCAAGGGAGAGCCTCTTGCGCCTTGCGAGCTCCCGCGCGCGCGGACTAGTCGCCTCGAGGTAATCGACACCACGCCCGGGGCATCGACGATGATTGCCGGACTGTGCTTCGCGGCGAGCATCTGGCGCATACGCAGGCGCGGCCTAGGATGTGAACTCGCACAACTTCAGCGTCGGCGAGAGCGGTGGAGCGGAACTGCCTGTCATGTCGATCGCCATGCGGGTGCCTTTGCGCGACTGCGCCTGCTGGTCAGCCCCGCGGGGAATTGTCTTCCTCTGTCGCTGGCGCTGGCCCGGCGGTGTGCGTCTGCCGAAGCACGGCTTGTCTTCGGCGTGCAGTTGAACCCGTTCGCGGCCCACGCCTGGGTCCAGCGCGACACCGAAGTGCTTAACGACGAGTTGCATGTCGTGCACGCGTTCACGCCGATCCTCGTGATATGATCCGGCCGGCGTTCGCTGCTTGGTTGGCCAGGTCCAAGCCCTTCGGCGCAGGGGAGCAAGCCCTCTTTTCTGAGGCAGCCAGCCGGGCGGGCCTTGGGTTATGCCACATCGACGATCGGATGATGATCGCAGCGTCGCATGCGATTCCAACGCCGGGAAGCTGGATTATCGGCTCGCTGTTCCGACGCGGAGAGGCCACGCCGCTGACGGAAGCGACACTTCGCGCCTCGTCCGGGACTGTAAGCGCGGCAAGTGAACTGACGCGCGACCATTGGGGCGATTATGTTGCCTTCGGCACTTCGCGCGACGGCCGCTACGCCTTGCGCGCGCCGTTCGGCAGCCTGCCATGCTACTGGCATGATGCGCACGATCATGTCGTCCTGGCCTCTTCGGTCCGGCTGTTGGGCGCATTCGGTTGCACCGCTCCAGCTGTCGACTGGCATGCCCTGGGTCATTTCTTCGCCGCCACCGACCTGCGCAATGGGCGCACCTGCCTGCGCGGCGTCGAGGAACTTGGCGGCGGCCAGGCAATCCAGGTTTCCGACCGCGGCATTTGCCTGGAGCGGTACTGGTCTCCTTGGTCATGGGCCGACCGGGCGCTGGCATTCCACACTCGCGATGCGGCGGCGGTAGCATTGGCCGGGGCGATCGATGCTGCGGTCGTGTCACGCCTCCCCGTCGACGTGCCGGCGATCCTATTCCTGTCCGGCGGGCTAGATTCGTCGGTCGTGGCGGCGGCGCTGGCGTCCAGCGGACGCCGCTTCACCTGCCTGACAATGGCGGTCGCGGACGCGCAGGGGGACGAACGCGATCATGCCCAGGCCGTTGCGCGCCATCTGGACGTCCCGCTGGTCGAGGTCGTGCGCGATCCTCGGCAAGTGAATCTCACCCATCCCCTCGCGCGTGGCTTGCCACGACCGACCGGCGCCCAGTTCCGCCAGGCCACTTTTGCTGCCGCGGACGACCTGGCAAGGGAAACCGGTTCGGCGCTGGTCATCGATGGCGGTGGCGGCGATAACATGTTCTGCTCGCTGCAAAGCGTCGTCCCGGTGGTCGATGCCCTGTTCGGAATGGGTAGGGATTCACGCCCCCTCGCAACGGCGGCCTCGATCGCACGGATGGCCCAGGTCAGCCTTGCTGCTGTCTTGGCCCGCACCGGCGTGCGCGTGATGACGCGTCGCGCTGCCTATCGCTGGCCGATCGATTACAGTCTCCTCGACCCCGGGATAGTCGATGGCCTTGATCCTTCCCATCCATGGCTCGACGTGCCGCGCGGCACACCGCCGGGCAAGGCAGCGCAGGTCGGTCTTCTCCTTGCCGCCATGGCGGTCGCGGATGGCCTCGATCCGGACCGACACCCGTCGCTCCTGTCGCCTCTCGTCTCGCAGCCGATTGCCGAGGCTGCGCTACGAGTGCCGAGCTGGATGTGGTTCGAGGACGGACGCAATCGCGTGCTCGTCCGACAAGCCTATGCCGCCCGCCTGCCCGCGGCGGTGGTGGGGCGGCGCTCCAAGGGCACGCCGACCGGCTTCCTGGCGCGACTGGTCGAGCGGGAGGCCGACCTGTTGCGGCCTTTCCTGCTCGACGGATGCCTAGCCGTCTATGGCGTCATCGACCGGGCGGCGGTGGAGGCCGCGCTGGCGCCGGGACCGGCCCGCGACTTGCGCTTTGCCCGGCTGTTGCAACTCGCCGACGCCGAGGCCTGGGCGCGGTCATGGAGCTGATGCCGGGGGCCGGGTCAGGGCCGAATGGTCACGCCAGTCCCGCCACCGCCGATACTGCTCACGCTTGGCGGGATCGGGATCCTCCTCGCCCCGGAGCCAGAACCGGAACCAGTCGAGATTACGGGCATAGACCGCGGCCCGGTGCGCCGGCTGCCACTTGAAATGATGCTCGTCCGGGAAGATGCGCAGCTCGACGGGCACGTCGCTCTCGCGCAGGGCCGCGAATGTCTCGAGCGCGAACAGGCCTTCCTCGTCGGCCAGTTGGAAGAGGATCGGCGTGCGCAGCCGGTCGGCCGCCTGGGGCAAGGATAGCGGCGCCCAGAAGGCGGGATTGTCGTCGGTCACCTTGGGGAAGCCCATGGCACGCATCTCGTCGGCGAGGACGGTGCCTCCGTAAATGAGGTCGCTTCGCAGGTAGCGGCAGCAGGTGCTAAGCGACGCGGCGCGGAACGGCATGCCGGCGACCAGGGCATAGCGCGCCGTGGTCGATCCGTCGCTCAGCCCGGTGATGCCCATCCGGTCGCGGTCGATGTCGCCGCGCGCGGCAAGCTTGGCCAATCCAGCTTCGAGCGACGCATGGGTGCTGCGTCGCTCGTCCCAGTTGCGCAAGACCGCGGCGACCGCCTGGGCGCTCGAGAGGTTGGGCTGGGCCTGCACGACAAGCGGTGGACGCTGGAAGCTCAGCACCGCGATCCCGTTCGCGGCCAGTGGCAGGATCGGATATTCGTCGCCCGTGCCGCCGCGCAGGAAGCCGCGGCTGGTGTACTGGACGATGACGAGCGGCCAGCCGCTGGCGGGTGGACGGCCTGGGGGCAGGACAAGATCGCCCCAGGCGGGAAGGCCGGCAGGGTTCGTCCAGCGCAGGCGCTCGACATGGGGCTTGGCTCGTGACGCGAACTCTGGGTTCAGGTCGAGGACGGTTCGTGCGGTACCGCTGGCCAGGTCGATTCCCACGATTCTACGTGGTGTCAGCGATGCTTCGCGCAGGCACAGCAGCTCCGGGGGCGCCATGGTGCAGCCGACGAGGGCATCCTCGGTGGCCAGCAGGCGACGGACCCCAGCATCGCCCGGCGTCCAGCGAAAGAGCGACGTGCGCTCGTTGTTCGGGCCCTCATAGCGGAGGAAGAAAAGGCTACGGCCATCGGGGCCCCACCACATCCCGCGGATCGAGCCATGGCATTCGGCGACGGTACAGGCCAGGCGCCGGCCGCCGCTCCCGTCGGCCCAGATCCGGCGGCCGGCAAAGGGGGATGGACCGTCCACCTCGGCGCCCGCCCTGCGCCCGTCCAATGTCACGGCATTCAGGGGCGAGGGCTCGCTCAATACCGGTTCGCCACCCAGGCGTACGATGTCCTGGCGACCGGCGCGCGCAGCCGGTCCACCATTCCTGGGTACGGACCAAATCGCTCTCTCGAGATCGCCCGGCAACTGCGGCGCAAAGCCGTTGGGCGGGATGACGCGATGGTCGAACAGGAACCCGGTGCGGCCTTCGGCATGCACCGCGTCGGCAAAGGTCGTTCGTCCGGGCCGCGTCGCAAAGACAAGCCTTGACCCATCCTCGCTCCACGCGATGGCCTCGACATCGACAGGCGCGTCGGTGATCCGCACGGCGGTGCCGTCGTCGACCGAGACGCGCCAGGCCTGCGTCCGGCCGCCGACACCCTTGAGATAGGCCAGGTAGCGTCCGTCGGGCGACCATGCCGGGACAATGGTCGCAGGCAGGCCGCTGCCGGTCCGCGACCCGCGCACGACATTTTCCGCGCGTATCACCTCGCCGCCTTCATCGACGATCCGTGGCCGAGCCCGCGGTTCGAGGCCGAGCACGACCAAGGCCTGGCAGACGCGATTGGCCACGGGGTCGGCGCGCGAGATGACGAATGCGATCCGGCCACCATCGGGCGAGACGGCGAGCGGGCTCGGTCCGCCGACCGAGGGGTCGGGCTGGCCGATGTCGCGCAAGGCCAGGAGATCGTCGAGCGAGACCGGCCGTGCCGCTGCGGCGGCCGGGGCAGCCGTCGGCACCATCCCGGGGCATGGCGGTGGTGCGGCATCGATACCGGCAAGAGCGAGGCCAGCGGTTAACAACAGCGCGCTCACCACGACTTGGCCGCCGAAATCGCGAGGACACGCCCAAAGGGCGAATAATTGGTCGAGTCGTAGGGCGTGTCGTACGGCAGCGTCGTCACGATCGGACTGGGCTTGGCATCCAGGATGTTCTGGGCGGTCACGGCAAGGTCGACACCGTGCCACCATGTCGGTCCTGGGCCGGTGCGATAGCGAAGCGTCAGGTCGCCCTGCGTCATGCCGCCGACACGGCGCGCCGGCGTGGTCCGTCGGTCCTCGACCCCGCCGATCCGGCTCACCACGCCGGTGATCGTCAAGCCGCCCTGGGTCCAGCCGAGGGTGGCTCGTCCGCGAAAATGGGGAGGATTGAAGATCGTGCCAGCCAGGTCGACGATGGGTTGTGCCGCCGTCAGCTGCTGGTCGCTGTGCAGATAGGCGCCGGAAAGGGTGGCGCTGATCTGCCCGGCGCCGAGGCTGCGATCGAGGCGGGCCAGCATGTCGAGGCCCCGTACACGCTGCCGCCCGGCATTGCGGTTGGCGTTGTCGATGACGGCGACGACCCTCGCGGGGTCATAGGCGCCGCCAGTAGCGTTAAGGAACTGCCCCGCCCCGAGACGCAGGGTTTCGAGGGTCGCAAGGCTGGGGGAGCGCAGCACTTGGTCGGCATAGGCGGGATCGGCGAGCGCACGGGCGATGAAGGTGACCGGTGCCACGATGCGATCCCGATAGAGTGTCTCGAAATAGCTGATCTCGACGCTCAGCCCGTCGATCGCGCGGGGATGGAGGGCCAGCGTCGTCGACCAGCTGCGGGCACGCTCGGGCTGCAGGGTATCGCGTCCCCCGGACAAGAGCAGGGCGGTGGCCCCGGGCGCCAGGCCGGTCCCGCCGAACACGGTGGCTGGAAGGGCGGCGACCACCAGCGGCTGGTAGCGCTGGAGGAGGGTCGGCGCACGGAAGGACCGGCCCCAGCTCGCCTTTACCGCGACATCGGGCGTCGGTGCGTAGACCAGGCCGAGCTTGGGCGTGGTGACCGCATCGATGCCGGGATAATCTTCATGGCGAAGGGCCAGGCTGGCATCGAGGCGATGGACGGCCGGGATCGCCTGGGCGGGGCCGACGAGCGGCAGGCTGGCCTCGGCATAGGCGTAGCGGCTGTCCTGGTGCGCATCGACGTCCTGCGCAATGTTGTCGCCGCGCTGGCTGACGAGCCGGTTATCACGATAGCCGACGCCTAGCGCGATCTTGGCGGGACCGCCGGGCAAGGCGAAGAGCGGGCCGTCGGCCGCGAGCTCGACGCTATGGGCATCGTTGCAATAGCAGCCGAAGGTCCGGCTGGTCAGCTGGGTGCCGGTGAACTGGTTGGTAGCATAATGGACCCGGTCCCGGCCTGCGCTGCCCGCGAGTTCGAAGCGCCACGCGCCGGGAGACCAGCGCAGCGCCGGCGCGATCGCGGCCGAGTCGCTGTCGAAGGGCTGCTCGGCGTGTCGAAACGGCGTCACCCCGGCGGCGCTCAACGGAAACTGGGAGAAGCTGCGGCGATTGTTGTAGAGCAGGTCGAGCGAAAGCTCGACAGTGTCGGCGAGACCCTGATGGCCGGACAGTACTACGCTGTGCCGCCGGAGCGCTGGGTAGAGATCGAGCCCGACCCGTTCGCGGGCATAGTCGCGGTCGACGGCGCGGATGGCGGTGCTGTGCCCGAACTCATAGGCGAGCAGCATGCCGCCGCCCGACCATCGCTTTCCCGCCACGACGCCGTAGACCTGCTCGGCATTGCCGCCGTCGGTCGAGGCGCCCAAGCGCGCGCTCGTGGTCAGCCCCTGGGCGTCGCGCCGGAGTCGGATGTTGGCCACGCCGGCGATCGCATCCGATCCGTACAGCGCGGAGGCGCCGTCCGCGACGATCTCGATCCGCTCGACCGCGTTCACCGGGATCGCGGAAACATCGACGCTTTGCCGCGAGGCGCTGTAAGCTAGCCGCCGGCCATTGAGTAGCGTGAGCGTCGCGTCGCTGCCCAGGCCGCGCAGGTTGAGCGACGATCCGCTCCCCACATTGACCCCGCTCCTCGCCGGCACATTGGTACCGATGCCGGGGTTCTGGCCACCGCCGAAATTCTGCGGGATGGTCCGGATGACCTCGGCCAGCGTCGCCTGGCCTTCGCTGCGGATCGTATCGGCGGTGCGGACGATCAGCGTCGAGGCGACCGGTGCGCCGCGAATGCGGCTTCCGGTGACCACGATCTCCGTATCCGTGGACCGCTCCGCCTCGGCCCGGACTTGCGGCCGAACCACGAATCCCTGGTTGATCGGCTCGGCCCGCAGGCCCGACCCGGCGAGCACGCGTGCCAGCGCGCCCGCAGCATCGAAGCGCCCCTTGAGCGGCGGCGCGCGGCGTCCGGCGACGAGGGCCGCATCGACCATGACGGCCTGCCCGGTCGTCCGGGCGATCGCCATGAGCGCCGATCCCAGCGGCTGGGCGGGCAGGTCATAGGCGTGTTCGTCGCGTGCCTGGCCATGGGCCGGTGCGACAACGGCCAGGCAGGCAAGGCCGGCACCCCCGAGATAGAAGCGATTCATCGTCGTTCCCCCTGCGGCATGATCGCCGCTCCACGGGGTTCAACGACACGCGATCGATCTACCCCCCTTGCGGCGCACGCGAGGTGCCGGCGGCCGGCAGGAGCAGGATGGCACCATCCGCTCGCGTCTCGACGCGCAGGGTGAACATGCGGGCAAGGCTGGCCGCCAGGTCCTCGGGCTTGTCGGCGGGGAATGCCCCGGTGACCCGCAGCCGGGCGAGCATCGGATCGGCGAGGACCAGCTTGGTCGCCGTATAGCTGTTCGCTTCGGCCAGGACACGATCGAGCGGCGCAGAATCGAAGCCGAGCATCCCGCTCGTCCAGGCCGTCGTGCCTGTTGGCACCGTCCTGGGCGCGGAGAAATGCGTCATATCCGCCGTGGCGGCGACCTGCTTGCCCGCCGTCAGCCGGATGCGTTGCTCCGGCGACTTTGCCGATCGAGCGATGACCTCGACGATGCCCTGGATCAGCGTCACGCCCGCCCCGCTCGGTCGCGTGTCGACATCGAAGACCGTGCCATGTGCAACGACGGTCATCGCACCTGCCTTCACGATGAACGGGCGACGCGGATCATGGGCCACAGTAAACCGCGCGCGGCCCTGCTCGAGTACGAGTTGTCGTACCTTCGGCGAGTAATGGATCGCCAGCCTGCTGTCGGTGTCGAGCGTGACTCGTGAGCCATCGGGAAGGGGGATGGTACGAAGCTGGCCGACGGCGCTGGCGACGCGCTCCGACTCGGCGACGCGCGGCGAATGCGAAACGCTCCATGCCGCGACGACAAGGGCCATCGCGGCGGCGCTGCCGAAGGCGAGGCGGCCGGGCGTGAACGCACCGATATGCCACCAGGGACTTGTCAGCTGTGCGCCATAGCGCAGGCTGCTTCGCGCCATGATGGTGCTGTCCTGCCAGTGCCGTTCGACCCGGGCGAAGGCGGCGTCATGCGCGGGGTCCGCGTTGCGCCATGCCTCGAAGCGGGCCCGATCGCGTTCGCCATCGGGCGCCTCGAGACGCGCGAGCCATGCCGCCGCCTCGCGCTGCAGCCGTCGATCGTCAGCCATCGTCGGCATGGTCCAGTTCATGGGCGAGAATGGCGATCGCCCGGCTCATCTGCTTCTCGACCCCTTTCACGCCAATCCCGCAGGCCTGCGCGATCTCGGCATAGCTCATGCCGTCGACGCGGTGCGCGAGAAAAATGGCACGGGTGCGAGGCCGCATGGCCTGGACGGCGCGTTCGATGCGCCGCAGTTCGTCGCGCGCCTCGAGTTGCCGCTCGACATCGGGGGCGACCAGTTCGACGCCGTCGAGCGGGACGTGCATGTCCGAGGCGCGGCGAACGTCGCGCTTGGCCTGGTCCAGTCCAACCGATGTTGCGATCCTCCAGAGATACGCCACCGGTTTCTCCTGCGCCAGGGATCGTAATCGCTCCGGCCCCAGTCCGAGCAGTCGCACGAACGCGTCATGAACGAGGTCGAAGGCATCGTGGCGATCGGAGCGCCTTGCACGCGATCGCGCCAGGCGAGGCGCCTCGACCGCGTACAGCGTCTCGACGAGCGCTTCGTCGTCCTTGGCGCGACGTGCGCGAGGGAGTGCCGATCCACTGCTCATGGCGAGCAGCGGACACGCGCCGGCGCGGCGCGCGCGACAGCGTCTGCGGAAGACATGGGACGCCTCCAGCGCCGAGGCGAGCCGGCCGGGCCGGCGATCGGGTCACTCGCGCAAGGGACGTGGCGGGCGTTTTTAGCCGACGAGAGCGGCCTGGACATCTACGCCAGCAGCCCGGAACGATCGTTCGCTCCGGCCGAAATATCCCAGGCAAGGTCCTCAAGCCTCGATGCGGACCGGGGCCCGCACCCCACTAGCTTATCGCGCGCGTTGTCCAATGCAAGGCGGGCGGACGGTGACATGCTCCGCCGACGGCAAGGCTGTGCCGCCGAACCGGGCCCTGAGGCATGCTTGAACATGCGCCGGCGCCTTTAGCCGCGAGGCCTGGACATACGCGCCAGCGACCCGGTCGATGCCCTGTTCGGCATGGGCTGCGAGCATTTTACGCATATTTGCGATGTCGACCAAGTGTTCGATGCACCGTCGGCCTCAACAAATAGCGTATCACTGCCCGGCAGCATCGGATGCGGGCATTCAAGAAGGGGTGCCGGATTTTCAAGGACCGATGTGACCACCATCGGCGACGGTCTCGTGCTGGTCCTTCGATGCCTTGATCGCTTCCATCGGGCCCGTTGCCCCATGCTTAGACTTTGCGTGAGCGACCCCGCTGATTCACTGACTGGATACGGTGGACGCCGAGTCAATGTCCTCCGACACGTCCGGGCTGGCCCCAGCGAGGGGCTGATCGTGGGGCGGCGATGATGAGATCGTAGAGCTAGCCCGAAGGACAGGATGTCCAGTCCCGGGCTGGAGGCGCTCGTGACACCGACCAAATTGCTTATCGGACAGGTCCTCGTGGTGCTCGCGATCGTCGTTGCGAGTATCTGGACCGCAACCCAATGGGCCGCGGCTCGGCTCGCCTACCAGCCGCAGCTCGGCCCGCCCTGGTTCATCGCATTCGATCGTCCGATCTACCATCCGTGGTCGATCTTTCCATGGTAGTTCTCGTTCGATGCCTATGCGCCGGTCATCTTCGACGAGGCAGGCGCGATCGCTGCGGCCGGCGGCTTCCTGGGGTGCGGCGCCGCGGTCTTTGGATCGATCTGGCGGGCGCGGCAGTCTAGCAACCTCACCACCTATGGCTCGGCTCGCTGGGCGACCCGCAAGGACGTCGCGGCGGCCCGACTGCTCGGTGATCGCGGCGTCGTCCTCGGCCGGTTCGACGGTGACGATCTTCGCCACGACGGCCCCGAGCATGTCTTGGCGTTCGCACCGACCCGTTCTGGCAAGGGGGTGGGCCTGGTCGTGCCGACGCTGCTCAGCTGGACCGGCTCGACGATCGTCCACGACATCAAGGGCGAGAACTGGCAACTGACCGCCGGCTGGCGCGCACGCTTCTCGCACTGCCTGCTGTTCAATCCGACCGATGCCCGCTCGGCGCGCTACAATCCGCTGCTCGAGGTGCGGCGCGGCGTGAACGAGGTCCGCGATGTCCAGAATATCGCCGATATCCTCGTCGACCCGGAAGGTGCGCTGGAGCGGCGCAACCATTGGGAAAAGACCAGCCATGCGCTGCTGGTCGGCGCGATCTTGCACGTCCTCTATGCCGAGGGAGAGAAGACGCTCGCCCGCGTCGCGACCGTCCTGTCCGATCCGCAGCGCAGCTTCGCTGAGACGCTGCGCCATATGATGGAGACCAACCATCTCGGCACCGATGATGCGCCCAGCGTCCATCCCGTCGTCGCCTCGGCTGCCCGCGAACTGCTCAACAAGAGCGATAGCGAACGCTCGGGCGTGCTGTCGACGGCGATGTTCTTTCTCAGCCTCTATCGCGATCCAACAGTCGCGGCCGTCACAGCCGCGTCGGACTGGCGGATCGTCGACCTCGTGGAGGCGGCGCATCCCGTTTCCCTCTACCTCGTCGTACCGCCGTCCGACATCAGCCGCACCAAGCCGCTCGTGCGGCTAATCCTCAACCAGATCGGCCGCCGACTGACCGAGGAACTCCATGGCCTTGGCAAAGACGGCGAAACCGGTGCCGCCGGTTCCGGAAGCCGCCCCGAAAGCAGACGGCCTCTCTTGATGATGCTCGATGAATTCCCGGCGCTCGGGCGACTCGATTTCTTCGAGACGAGCCTCGCCTTCCTGGCAGGCTATGGCGTGCGCGCCTTCCTGATCGCACAGAGCCTCAACCAGATCGAGAAGGCTTACGGCGAGCACAACGCCATCCTCGACAATTGCCATGTCCGCATCGCCTTCGCGACGAATGACGAACGGACGGCGAAGCGGATATCGGATGCGCTCGGCACCGCGACCGAACAACGCGCGATGCGCAACTATGCGGGTCACCGGCTCGCGCCTTGGCTGGCCCATGTCATGGTCAGCCGGCAGGAGACCGCACGTGCCCTGCTGACGCCCGGCGAGGTGATGCAGCTCGCGCCGACCGACGAGCTCCTGCTGATCTCGGGTCATCTGCCGATCCGGGCCAGGAAGCTGCGCTACTATGAGGACCGGCGCTACACTGCGCGCGTGCTTCCGCCGCCGACGCTCGATGCAGGCGGATATCGCGACGTGCCCGCCGCCCGCCCCGACGACTGGGCCGGCCGGGTATGCGGGGCCGACCTGCGGCTCGCGGTTAGCACCGACGCTAGCAAAGACACGGAGGACGCCGGTCTCGAGCAGGCCCGGCATCCTGCCCACGAGATCGAGCCGGCCATCATGGTCGAGCCGGAGATCGCCGACCCACTCGGCCTCGGCGATGACGATGGCGATCAGGCGGCCGAGCGACGCGCGATGGACCGTGCCCAGCAGGTCGGCACCGCTCGCACGGTCTATGGCCTCGACGCCGCCTCGGGCCGCCCCGACGACCTGCAGCTGGGGATTTGAGCGATGGACAAGACGAGCGACAAGGTGCGCCATCAACTCTTTCTCCCGAGACCGCTGTCCGACCGGCTGGAGGCACTCGCGGCCAGGCCCGGCGCGACCAAGTCGGCGATCCTCGTCGATGCGGTGACCGCCTGGCTCAACCGGCGCGGCGCCTCCGAGCTGGAGGACCGGTTCGCGATCCGGCTCGACCGGCTGACCCATGCGATCGGGCGGGTCGACCGGGACACCTACGTCATCCTCGAGACGCTGGCGCTGTTCATCCGGTTCGAGCTCTCGATCCAGACCCCGCTGGCCGAGAATGATGCCGCCGGTCGCGCGCTCGGTGCCAAGCGCTTCGAGGCCTTCGTGACCCAGGTCGGGCGACGGGTCTCGACCGGGCGACGCTCGCTCGGCGGATCGACGCAGGACGCCAATACGATTCCTTCCACGCGGGGAGGCGACCGATGAGCGCCTCGCTGTCTGCGGAGCGTCGCCGCCGGATGCTGATCACGGCGCTCGGCGCCGACATCGCTGCCGCGATGCGCGACCCGCTGGTCGTCGAGATCATGGTCAATCCCGACGGTGCGCTGCGGCTCGACCGCCTCGGCGAGGGCCGGAGCAACACCGGGGTGCGGATGGCGCCCGACCAGGTCGAGCGCATCGTCCGGCTGGTCGCCTCGCACGCCCGCGCCGAGGTCCATGCCGAGCACCCGATCATCTCGGCCGAACTGCCGCCGCATGTCGAAGGCCATGCCGGCGAGCGGTTCGAGGGCGTGCTGCCGCCGGTGGCGCCGGCGCCCTGCTTCGCGATCCGCAAGCCCGCCACCAAGCTCCACACGCTCGACGACTATATCGCCGATGGACTGATGTCCGCGATCCAAGCCGAGGCACTGCGTGGCGCGGTCGCGCGCCGCGACAACATCCTTGTCGCGGGCGGCACCAGCTCGGGCAAGACGACGCTCGCTAACGCGCTTCTCGCCGAGATGGCCGAGGATCGCTCGGGGCAGGATGCCCGCGTCATTCTGATCGAGGACACCCGTGAATTGCAATGCCCGCTGCCCGACACGGTGGCGTTGCGCACGCGCCCGCCGCACGTGTCGATGACCCAGCTGGTGCGCTCGACCATGCGGCTCCGCCCCGACCGGATCATCGTCGGCGAAGTCCGCGGCCCCGAAGCGCTCGACATGCTCAAGGCCTGGAACACCGGGCATCCCGGCGGGATCGCGACGGTCCACGCCAACAGCGGACAAGCCGCGCTCTATCGGATCGAGCAGCTCTGCCAGGAAGCGGTCGTCACCGTGCCGCGCCAGCTCATCGCCGAGGCGATCGACCTCGTCGTTTTCATCGCCGGGCGCGGTTTCGATCGCCGCGTCTCGACCATCGCGCGCGTCGCCGGGCTCGATCCCGATACCGGCGCCTACACACTCGCCGACCTTCCCCCGTTCAACCCAAAGGAGACCCGACCATGACCTGTCTTTCCATCACGCGTCCGACCGCCGCTCGGCCTCTGCTTGCCGGCGTCGCGATCGGCCTGTCGCTGACCTTTGCGACCGAGGTCCAGGCGGCCGGCTCGGGCATGCCGTGGGAGGAGCCGCTGCAACAGGTGCTCGAATCCGTGCAGGGGCCGGTCGCCAAGATCGTTGCGGTGATCATCATCATCACGACGGGTCTGACGCTGGCGTTCGGTGAGACTGCGGGCGGGTTCCGGCGCCTTATCCAGATCGTCTTCGGCCTTTCGATCGCGTTCGCCGCGTCGAGCTTCTTCCTGTCCTTCTTCAGCTTCGGCGGCGGGGCGCTGGTCGCATGACTGGTCCGACGACCGATGCCGGTCGGCACCTCGATGGGTTCGAGGTGCCGATCCACCATTCGCTCGGCGCGCCGTTGCTGCTCGGCGGCACGCCCCGCGGGTTCGCGATCATCAACGGGACGCTGGCCGCCGCGGTCGGGCTCGGCCTCCAGCAATGGGTGGCCGGGGTACTGCTCTGGGCCATCGGCCACAGCGTCGCGGTCATGGCCGCGCGCCGCGATCCCGACTTCGCGCCGGTCCTCCTCCGTCATATCCGCCAGAAGGGATATCTCGCATGATGAGGCAGGGCGCATGATGTACCTGAGCGAATATCGCGACCGCGCCGAGCGGCTCGCCGATCACTTGCCTTGGGCGGCGCTGGTCGCCCCGGGTGTGGTGCTCAACAAGGACGGCAGCTTCCTGCGGGTGCTCGCCTTTCGCGGCCCCGATCTCGAATCCGCCACCGAGGCCGAGTTGGTCGGCGCGTGCGCACGGGCGAATAACGCGCTCAAGCGGCTGGGCAGCGGCTGGGCCTTGTTCTTCGACGCCGAGCGGCGCGAGGCCCTGGCCTATCCCGACAGCGACTTTCCCGATGCCGCGAGCTGGCTCGTCGATCGCGAGCGCCGGGCGGCGTTCGAGGCCGCGGGCACGCATTTCGAGAGCCGGTATCACCTGACACTGACCTGGCTGCCACCGGCAGACACGGCGGACCGTGCCGGGCGGAGCCTAGTCGAGCGCCCCGAGAGCGACCGGGAGCGCGACTGGCGGGGTACGCTCGCTTCTTTCGTCGCCGAGACCGATCGCGTGCTCGACCTGTTGTCGGGCGTCATGGCGTCGGTGCGTCCGCTCGACGACCGCGAGACGCTGACCTTCCTGCATGGCACCGTCTCCGACCGGCGCCATCCCGTCGCGGTCCCTGAGACGCCGATGTATCTCGACGGCCTCCTCGCCGACACGCCGCTCATCGGCGGGCTGGAGCCCAGGCTCGGGAAAATGCATGTGCGCACGCTGACGGTGCTCGGCTTTCCGAACCTCAGTCGCCCCGGCATCCTCGACGCGCTGAACCACCAGGATTTCGGCTATCGCTGGGTCACGCGCTTCATCGCGCTCGACAAGACTCAAGCGACGAGGACGCTCACTTCGCTCCGGCGGCAGTGGTTCAACAAGCGCAAGTCGATCACCGCGCTGCTGCGCGAGGTCATGTACAATTCCCCGGCGCAACTGCTCGACAGCGATGCCGACAACAAGGTTGCCGATGCCGACCAGGCGCTGCAGGTGCTTGGCGGCGACCATGTCGCCTTCGGCTATCTGACGACGACGATCACGGTCAGCGACCGCAGCCGCGCGGTGGTGGAGGACAAGGTTCGCGCGGTCTAGCGGATCATCAACGGCCTCGGCTTCACCGCCAAGCGCGAGACCGTGAATGCGGTCGAGGCCTGGTTGTCGTCCCTGCCCGGCCAGGCCTATGCCAATGTCCGGCAGCCACTGGTGCATACGCTCAACCTCGCGCACCTGATGCCGCTGTCGTCGGTCTGGGCCGGGCCAGCGCGGAACGACCATCTGGGCAAGGAAGCCCCGCCGCTGCTCGTCGCCAAGACCGCTGGATCTACGCCGTTCCGGCTGTCGACCCATGTCGGCGATGTCGGGCACATGATGATTGTCGGTCCGACCGGCGCCGGCAAGTCGGTGCTGCTGAACCTGATCGCGCTCCAGTTCCGCCGTTACCGACAAGCGCAGGTCTATATCTTCGACAAGGGCAACAGCGCGCGTGCGTCGGTGCTGGCCATGGGCGGGGCGCACCATGCGCTGGGGGCGGCAGAGGCGGACGGCACGACGCTTGCCTTCCAGCCGCTCGCCGATATCGACGGTGCGGGCGAGCGGGGCTGGGCCGCCGAATGGATTGCGGCGCTGCTGGTGCACGAGGGCGTGCCGGTCACCCCTGACGTAAAGGACGCGATCTGGAGCGCGCTCGGCAGCCTCGCCTCCGCGCCGCGCGATGAGCGAACCATGACCGGCCTCGCGCTGCTGCTCCAGTCCAGAGCGCTGCGCCTCGCGCTCCAGCCCTACACGCTCGAGGGACCGCACGGCCGATTGCTCGACGCGGCCGAGCAGCAGCTCGACCTTGCCGATGTCCAATGCTTCGAGACCGACGCGTTGATGGGACAGGCCGGCGCGGTCGCGCCGGTGCTGACCTATCTCTTCCATCGGCTGGAGGCGCGGTACGACGGTCGTCCGACGCTGTTGATCCTCGACGAGGCGTGGATCTTCCTCGACCATCCGCTGTTCGCCGCACGTATTCGCGAATGGCTGAAGGTCCTGCGCAAGAAGAACGTCGCGGTCGTCTTCGCAACGCAGAGCCTCGCCGATATTGCGGGCTCGGCGATCGCGCCCGCGATCATCGAAAGCTGCCCGCAGCGGATCCTGCTGCCCAACGATCGGGCGGTCGAACCGCAGGGCCATGACATCTACGCGCGCTTCGGCCTCAACGACCGACAGGTCGAGCCGATCGCCCGGGCGACCCCCAGGCGCCATTATTACCTCCAGTCGGCGCGCGGGAACCGGCTGTTCGAACTGGGGCTTGGTCCCGTTGCGCTAGCGCTTTGCGGTGCGTCGAACCCGGCGACGCAGAAGCGGATCAATGCTGTGCTCGCCGAACATGGCCGCGATGGCTTCGCCAGTGCCTTCCTTCGCGACGCTGGCCTCGACTGGGCGGCGGACCTCATGGCCAATGCCCCGCAGCCGGAACCAGGCGGAACATCACTCTAGTGACGCAGAATCACGCGATGCCTGCTGCAGTCACAGCCAAGCTGCCGCGGTCCGAAATTATCGTGCACCTGAGATGCGCGATAATTGCAAAACTCGATGGCCTTGGGCCTTCCTGCCGGTAACGGCGGTCCGTTAGCGATAGGACTCGATTGATGGATGCGTCCATCATTAAACGTATCACTGATGGATGCATGCAGCATAAGAATTGACAATGGACGTTTGAGAATGCATTTGCCGGATACATCATGCGTAAAGCCGCTTGATGCTGGATGGGTGCTACAGATGCCTGCTTCAAAGAAGCGCAGTTATGCGCGCTATACGATGGCTGCGGTAGAGCTCCTCGGCACGCTGGTGCAGCTCGAGCGCAAGTCGCGCAGGATGACCGCGCAAGACATGGCGGACCGGCTCGGTGTCGACCGCAGCACCTTGCAACGGCTCGAAAAGGGTGATCCGAAGGTCGAACTGGGACTTGCCTTCGAGGCTTGTGCCATCCTCGGCATCCCGCTGTTCGAAGAGGATGCACAGGGGGTGTCGATGCGGCTCGACGAAGCGGGCAAGCGCCTCGCACTGCTTCCTCGCCGCGTGCGGCCGAAGCCATTGAGCATCAGCGATGACTTCTAGGCTGCCCCATCCGCGCGAGGCCTTTGTCTGGACCTGGCTGCCCGGAGCCACGAAGCCGGTCGTTGCTGGCCGGCTGGTATCCGACGACGAGCGTATTCAGTTCATTTATGGCCGTTCGTATCGCGAGCGGACCGACGCCATCCCGCTTTACCTGCCGGAACTCCCGCTCGTGGGCGAACCCATCGCGCCCCTCGGCACACTCGCGATGGCGAGCGCGATCCGCGACGGTGCCCCTGACGCCTGGGGACGGCGTGTCATCCTCAACAGGACCTTCGGGGTCAAGGGCGACGACCTTGACGGGATCGAGCTGGACGAGCTGGTCTTCCTGCTCGAATCCGGCTCGGACCGGATCGGCGCCCTGGATTTCCAGACGTCTGCAACAGCATATGCTCCACGCGGCGGCAGGCACGCGACCGTCGAGGAACTGCTCGCGTCTGCGGAGAAGGTCGAGAAGAACCTGCCGCTCACGCTGGAGCTCGACCAGGCCCTCCATCATGGCAGTTCGATTGGCGGTGCCCGTCCCAAGGCGCTGCTCACGGATGGGGCGCAGAAATATGTCGCCAAATTCTCCAGCAGCGGCGACACCTATTCGGTCGTGAAGGGTGAATATATCGCGATGCGCCTAGCCGCGCTCGCTGGGCTGTCGGTCGCGCCGGTCCGGCTGATCCATGCTGCGGGCAAGGATGTGCTTCTGGTCGAGCGGTTCGATCGCGTGTCGACCGGGAATGATTGGCACCGCCGGGCGATGGTATCGGCGCTCACCATCCTCGAGCTCGACGAGATGCAGGCGCGCTATGCGAGCTATCAGGATCTTGCCGAGAAGATACGCTTCCGCTTCATCGATCCGACCGCGACCCTGCACGAGCTGTTCGCGCGGCTGACGTTCAACATCCTGGTCGGCAATGTCGATGATCATGCGCGCAACCACGCCGCGTTCTGGGATGGGGCGCAGCTCGCCCTCACGCCCGCCTACGACATTTGCCCACAGGCGCGAGCCGGCCAGGAAGCCAGCCAAGCGATGCTGATTGTGGGCCGGCACCGCTCGAGCCAGATCGCCACCTGCCTGGCCGCCGCCGGCGAATTCCATATGACGTCCGACCAGGCCATCGCGATCGTGTTCAGGCAGATCGAGACCATTGGCGTGCACTGGCTCGCGCTGTGCGACGAGGCGGACCTGGGGCCGGTGGATAGGGCGCTGTTCTGGGGACGGCAATTCCTCAATCCCTTTGCCTTCTACGAGCTTGAAGGGCCGGCGGTTGTACTCGCGGAGCGCGCCGCCACGATCCGCGGCCAAGTCTGAGCCGATCGCGCTTGGACGCCTGCTGCCGCTCGCCTAAACTGCAACGAAGACGAGAAGGACGTGAAGACGAGGTAGCGACGACACCGGTGACATGATGCGCAGCGAGGTTGTCGAGCAGGGCGATTTCAAGGTCCGGGCAATCGCCAGCACCTATGCGGTGATTCTGTGCTTCGACGTCACGGAGCCGTCGCGCGCAGGGCTGCTTGGCTTCGCGATCGTCAGCGGATCGGCCGGAGACGGCGCGGGCGTCGCGAGAAGGGCTGCGGCAACGGCGATGGCAGTCATCGTACTCATGGTCCCGTCAGCTCATCTGGCCGCGGAGGAAAGCGATCAGCTTCGGGTCGCTGCCGATACGTTCGAGGATAGGCAGGATGACCCGCCATCCGTTGTCGCTGTTGGTCAAAATGACGATCCCGTCGCCGCTCGCGCGGTTGATCGCGGCGAAGGTGAAAGCTCCAGCATCCTTGCCGGTGTGCAGCATCGTCGTACCGTCGGGAAAGCCAAGAAGCTGCCAACCTAGGCCGAAGCCGGTCCAGGGCGGACAGCTAGTCGCTTTCGTTCCGGCGCATATCTCAAATGTCAGGTCAGCCTGTGATTTGCCGCGCTCCGCCGCGATGGAGGCGACCAGGCCCCGGTCGTTGCGGGCATCAATGAGGAAGCGCGCATAATCTTCCGCCGTCGCGTGAGCCAGATCGGCAGCGTTGTATCGCGTCACCCGCTTAACGGGCAGCGGCTTGCCGGCGTCGTCATAGGGTACCGCGATCGGTACCTTCCCGCCTTGCGCCGACACATAGCCCGACGCGCGCATATGGGCCGGGGCGAACAGCCAGCGCCCAGCCAGCGCCTCGAACGACTGCCCGGTGCGACGCTCGGCGTAGCGCGCGGCATATTGATACCCCTCGCCCGAATAGCCAGTGGTCGTGCCGGGATCGTGGTCGAAGGCCAGCCCCTTTGCATCGCGCCAGTTTGGCAGCCCGGTGCGATGACTCAGCGCCATGCGGACCGTCAGCTTGATCCGCCGGGAGTCTTGCGACAGGTCAGGGTCGCTCCAGTAGCGATCCATCGGCTCATCGAGCGACAGCTTGCCGGCCGATACCAGTCGCAGGATAACCTCCGCCGTGAGCGGCTTCGTCAGCGAGGCGAGATTGTAGGGCGTGGCGACGGTCGCCGTCCGGTTCGGCCCCGCCGTGCCCCAGGCCCCAGTCGAGACGATCCGTCCATTGCGGATCACGGCGACTGAAGCACTCTCCACGCGCTGTTCGTGAAGGGTTGTGGTCATATCCGGCAGAGATGCTTTGGCGCTGGCGTCCGCCATCGAGGTGCAAGCCAGCAGCGCGATCAAAGCCCCGATCACCGTCCATCTCGAACAATCTGCTGTATTGCCCATGTGCAACACGTAGCGGTGTTGATGTTTGGCCGCAACCCGACGCGTATTTCGATCGACGTGACGAGCGCGAGGACCGCTACGGAGCTTCTCCAAATATCATTCCAAGGAGAATGCCCCCTCCGTTTGGCAGGACATCTCCACGCGTGAGCCAAATGGGATGTCCAATGCCGCCCGTCCAAAGCCTACCTTGCTCTACGTGCAAGCCGCTTCGCGGATTTTGTGGGGAGGTTTCGTGGCTGTCCCCACAAAGGGCCGTGCTGACCCCAGCCGGCATCTGACGCCGCCGCGCCAAGAAGCCGACACTCCATGCCGAACCCGACCGCGATCGATGCGGGTGCGGGGCCAAAGCACTGGAGATCGTCATGCCGTTCCTCGACCGCCGCCGCGTCATCGCCGCGCTCCTCATCGCCGCTGCCAATGGCAGTCTTATCATGGGCATCATGTCGGCGGCGACGCCTGCCCATGCGCAGTTCGGCGGGATCGTGTTCGATCCGCGAAATTATGCGCAGAACATCCTTACTGCCGCGCGTACGCTGCAAAGCGTCAACCAGCAGATCCGGCAGCTTCAGAACGAGGCGCAGATGCTGGTCGCCATGGGCAAGAACCTGAGCCGGATCGACTTCCCGCAGCTCGACATCCTCAAGCAGAAGCTTGCCGAAATCGACCGGCTGATGGGCCGGGCGCAGGCGATCGACTTCCGGGCCGGCCAGCTCGACGGCCAGTTCCAATCGCTGTTTCCCGCCGACTTCTCCGCGACGCTCCCCACCGACACCCGCGTGCGTGATGCCCGCGCGCGGCTTGATGCCAGCATGGGCGCGTTTCGCCAGACGATGACGGTGCAGGCGCAGGTCGTCGAGAATGTCCGGTCGGACGCCCAGGCGCTCGCCGACATCGTCGCCCGCAGCCAAGGCGCGGAAGGTTCGCTCCAGGCACAGCAAGCCACCAACCAGCTCCTTGCCCTGACCGCCAAGCAGCAGTTGCAGCTCCAGCAGATGATGGCCGCGCAGTTCCGTAGCGAGGCGATCGAGCAGGCACGGCGCGCGACGCAGGCGCAAGCGGCACGCGCGGCGACCAGGAAGTTCCTTGGCTCCGGATCAGCCTACACGTCCCAATAGCCCCACGGCGTAGACAGGCTCGATCCGGCCAGCGGCCGGTGATGCCCCGATCATCGGTCGCCGTCGCGTGGCGCGGTCCCGCTCCCCACCGCGCCCCGCGACATTCTCGCCACGTTGCCAGGAAGAGGACCCCATGAACGACCTCAATGTCATCGACCGCTTCTTGGCTGCGTTCATCACCTACATCGACAGCGGCTTCGGGCTGCTCGGTCCTGACGTCGGCTTCCTGACCGCGACGCTGATCGGCATCGACATCACGCTTGCCGGCCTGTTCTGGGCGATGGGCGGCGAGGACAATGTCATCGGACGCTTCCTGCGGAAGATCCTCTATGTCGGCGCCTTCGCCTTCATCCTGAATAGCTTCTCTCGCCTCGCCGACATCATCTTCCGCTCGTTCGCGCAAGCCGGGCTCACCGCAGGTGGCGGCACGCTGTCCGCGGACGACCTGCTGAAACCCGGGCGGCTCGCCGGCACCGGCTTCTCGGCAGCGTGGCCGCTGCTCGACCAGGCGAGCGAGATGGTCGGGTTCACGACCTTCTTCGACAATTTCCTGACGATCATGATCCTGCTGTTCGCCTGGGCGCTGGTGATCGTCGCCTTCTTCATCCTCGCGGTGCAGATGTTCGTCTGCATCCTCGAGTTCAAGCTGACGAGCCTGGCGGGCTTCATCCTCGTGCCGTTCGCGCTATGGAACCGCACCAGCTTCCTGGCCGAGCGCGTGCTGGGCAATGTCGTCTCGTCCGGCGTGAAGGTGATGGTGCTCGCCGTCATTGTCGGGATCGGCTCCAACTTCTTCGCCGAGTTCACGCAAGCGCTGCAGGGCCGTGAGCCCGACATCGGCCAGGCGATGAGCCTGGTCCTTGCCAGCCTGTCGCTGTTTGGCCTCGGCATCTTCGGGCCGTCGATCGCCTCGGGGCTGGTGTCGGGTGCGCCGCAGCTCGGCGCCGGCGCGGCGCTCGGCACCGCGGTCGGCGCCGGCGGCATCGCGATGCTGGCGGGTGGCGCGGCAGTAGGCGGCGCGCGCCTTAGCCGGCGCCGCGCTGGGGGCGGTCCGTGCCGGCACCGCGATGGGATCGGCTGCCTCGGCCTCCGCACAGCTCGGTCGCGAGACAGGCGGCTCGGCGGTCGGCGGCATGGCCGCCGCTGCCAAGGGGGCGGCGGCCCAGAAGATCGAACGCACCTTCGGGCTCGGCGCTGCCGTGGAGCGAGGTCGCAACGCCGCCTGGTCGGCGCTCCATCGAACCCCCGGTGCGTCGCCGGGCGCGAGCGACGCCGAGGGCGGCACCCCCGCATGGGCGCGGGTGATGCGCGACCAGCAGACGAGCCGTCATCGCCGCCAGGTCGCGATCCACGCGCTCAGCCAGAGCGATCGTGGCGGCGGCTCCGCCATTCCCGACATCAAGGAAAGGAACGACTGAACCATGGTCTTCAAGCGAAGCGTGGAGCGCTACGGGCGAACGCCGCTGCCCGAGACGCCCTACCAGCGTGCCGGGCAGCTGTGGGACGAGCGGCTCGGCTCGGCGCGCGTGCAGGCGCGCAACTGGCGGCTGATGGCATTCGGCTGCCTGGCCCTGACCGCGGGCACGTCGGCAGCCCTTGCCTGGCAGTCGACGCAGAGCCGCGTCACGCCCTATGTCGTCGAGGTCGACAAGCTCGGCGAGCCGCGTGCGGTACGGCCGGCCGACGTCGCATACCGGCCGACCGATCCGCAGGTGGCGTGGCACCTATCGCGGTTCATCACTAACATCCGCTCGGTGTCGCTCGACCCGGTGCTGATGCGCCGTGACTGGCTCGAGGCCTATGACTTCGCGACCCAGCGCGGCGCCCAGTTCCTGGGGGAATATGCCCGGTCGGCAGCGCCCTTTGCCCAGGTCGGCGACCGGACGGTGTCGGTGCAGGTTACCAGCGTCGTGCGCGCGTCCGACACGTCGTTCCAGGTCAAATGGACCGAGACCATGTTTGAGCGCGGCAGCCAGGCCGGCGTCCAGCGCTGGACGGCGATCCTCACCATCGTCACGCGCCCGCCGACATCGGCCGAGGTGCTGCGCAAGAACCCGCTCGGCATCTATGTCGACGCGATCGACTGGAGCCGCGAACTGGACACCGCGCCATCGTCGCCACCCACACGCCCCGCCGCCCAATCGCCCGCGACCCTGCCGCTCGGATCGCCGCTCGATCCTTCCCTCGGCGCCCGATCCGGGGCGGCGGACCTGTCCAATTTGCAGGAGAAGAACCCATGAAGTCCGTCATCTTGCCGGCCATGGCCACCATGGTCCTGGCCGGCCCCGCGTGGGCGCAGGATCGCGCCGCGGCACCGCTCAAGGCGGTGCGGTCCGCGACACGGAACGCCACGATCGAGCCGGCAGCGACCGGGTTCGTCAGCGGCGCGCAGGTCTATCCGTTCAGCAACGGCACGATCTATCAAGTCTATACCGCGCCGGGGCTGGTAACGGACATTGCGCTCCAGCCCGGCGAGACCCTCGTGGCGGTCGCGAGCGGCGATACCGCCCGCTGGGTGATCGGCGACACGACGAGCGGTTCGGGCGACGGCAAGCAGACGCATGTGCTGGTCAAGCCGGTCTCGGCAGGCCTGCTCACCAATCTAGTCATCACGACCGACCGGCGCGCCTATCATCTCAGGCTCGCCAGCACCCCGGCAACGGCGCTGTCCTCGCTGCGCTGGACGTATCCGCAGGACGAGCTGCTGGCCGTGCGACGCAAGGCGGAAGCCGCGCAGGCTGCAGCGCCGGTGGCGACGGGGCTGGCGATCGAGCAGCTGCATTTCAACTACGCGATCAGCGGCGACCGCCCGCCGTGGCGGCCGCTGCGCGTGTTCGACGACGGGACAAGGACCTATGTCGAGTTTGCGGCTTCGCTGGCCAATGGTGATGCACCGCCCCTGTTCGTCGTCGGCCCAGATGGGAAGGTGGAACTGGTCAATTACCGGCTGCGTGATCGCTTCTACGTCGTCGACGGGATCTTCGACGCGGCCGAACTCCGGCTCGGCTTGAAGAAGCAGCAGGTCGTCCGCATCGACAGGATCGGGCCATCCGCTCAGCGGAGGGGGGCATGACCGAGATTGCCGAACCTTCGTCAGACGCACCTTCGCCCGCCGAAGCCATGCTCGACGCGCCCGCACCCGAGGCGCCCGCCCAGCTGCCGAAGGTCGACCTGGAGACATTGGCCATCCGTTCCCGTCCGGCACGCGCGATCCGCTTCCGCAAGGGTGCGATCATCGGCCTCGCCGCACTGGGCTCGGCCAGCCTGATGGGTATCGCCTGGATGGCGTTGAAGCCGCAGGTCTTCCGGCACGTCGCACAGGACAGCGAATTGTCTCAGCCGATGGCAAAGCCCGCCGCCGACGCACTCTCTGGCCTCCCGGCCAGCTATGGCGATGCGCCCAGGCTCGGCCCACCGCTTCCCGGCGACCTTGGCCGGCCAATCCTTCGCGCACAGGAACGGGCCGAAGCGACTGTTGCCTCTCCGTCCGTCGATACGGTCGCGGCAGCACGGCAGCAGCGGATGGCCGACCTCAAGGCGGCGCGAGAATCGGGCCTGATGGCGCAGGTCACGACCGGCCATTGCGTGGTCACCCCTGCTTCCTCCGTCGGCCCCGAAGTCCCTGATGCCATCCCTGCGACGGCGACGGGGACGCGCAAGGAGCAGTTCGCCGCGGCCAGAGACACGGACGGCGATCTCAACGTCGGCGCCCTCGTCACTCCTGCTTCGCCCAACAGCCTGCTGGCGGGCAGCGTGATCGCGGCAAGCCTCATCACCGGCTTGAGTTCCGACTTGCCCGGCATGGTCACCGCGCAGGTCACCCAGAATGTGTTCGATACCGTCACGGGGACGATCCTGCTCGTACCACAGGGTGCCCGGCTGATCGGCAAGTATGACAGCGTCGTCGCGTTCGGGCAGCGCCGAGCGCTGGTGATCTGGCAAAGGCTGATCCTGCCCGACGGCAGCTCGGTGCGGCTCGACAACATGCCTGCCACCGACCCGGAAGGCTATGCCGGGCTTGCCGACCGGGTCGATTTCCACACATGGACGCTGCTCAAGGGTGTCGCGATCGCGACCATGCTCGGCGTCGGTTCCGAGCTGTCGATCTCCGGCGGAAGCGACCTCGTGCAGGCGATCCGCCAGTCCGCCCAGATGAACGTCGCGCGGGCCGGCGACCAGATCACCCAGCGCAACCTCGACGTCCAGCCGACGGTCACGATCCGTCCCGGCGCGCCGGTCCGCTTGCTGGTGACCCATGATCTCATCCTCGCCCCTTATCCGAGAAGGACAAGCTGACATGGCTGATCTCAAGCTCGGCAAGCTGCCCGACCGCACGCCGGTCAAGCTGGCCATCACCATCACGCCGGACCTCCAGTCGTCGTTGCAGGCCTATGCTGCGGCCTATGCCTCGACCTACGGCATCGAGGAGCCGGTCATCGAATTGATCCCCGCGATGTTGTCGGCCTTTCTGGAGAGCGATCGGGCGTTCGTGCGCGGGCGCGACGCGCGAGCACGGGGGCAGAAATGATCGAGCGGGCATGGGAAAGGAAGATCGAGCCGCTGACGGTCCGCGTCGCGACGGCGGTCCGGATCATCGGCCTCAGCCGCTCGCGGATCTACGAGATCATCCAGTCGGGCGACTTGGAGACGACGAAGGTCGGCCGTGCCACGCTGGTCCAGTATCGCAGCCTCAAGCGGTTGACCGACAATGAGGGTGGCGGAGAGGGGCATGCCGGACATGTTTTGCAACGCGACTAGCTTAGCTCCGTAAACGCCGTGTCGAGACGGGCCAGACGGTCGGCGATCGCTCGGCTTACGCTGGCATGGACGTCGTCGGCGAAGTCGTCCGGCATTGCTTCTCGCGCGACGTCCGCGGCCGTGGCGGCTTTTTTGCGAATGTCGGTGATGACCTTGTCGATAATGGTCGGGCCGATACCCGCGGCTCTCGCGGTCTGGACGAAGTGCCGGCCCAGGACTTCCTCGATCCGGTAATGGCGGCTGGTGCCCGCCGACATTGCCAACCGGAAACTCTTCTGTGCCAACTGTCCGCGATCGACAGGATCCTGGACGCTCAGGACATCGTAGAAGGGCGTCAGCTTGAAGCCGCCGCCCGGACGCAGGAAGAGGCTGAAGTTTTTCGCATGTCCGTCGGTCGCGCCGATGAGCCAGAAGATGATCTGGCTCGACAGGAATGTCGCCTGATCCTCGGTCGGATCGTCGCTACCGCCGAGCAGTCTTATGATGTCCGCCGCGGCGGGACCACCTTCGCTTTGGTATTTCTGGGAGGATGGCACGCCGAGTGCCTGGCAGCAGTCTTCCTGTGGAACGCGCAGCAGTCGGCCATCGGCGAGCCATCGGCGATCGAACCGCTCTACGACCAGCGCGCGCCGCGCCCCGAAGGTGACGATCTCGGTTTTCGCGACCGGCAAGCCGAAGGCGCTCAGCAGCGCCAGACAGTAATGCTCGTTGTCGACACTGGCGGTCATGTCGACCGTGCCGGTCGAGGTCGGAATCTCGCCGAGCTGAGGCTTCAGGATATGCGTTGTCGGAGTCGTTCCGATTGGACGCAGCCACTGGCCGTCGTGGCGCAGCAGCGCGGTCTTCTCCTGCGCACCCGCAATCGAGATTCGGAATTTTTGGCCAGGATCGATCCCGAGCGGCGCACCTTTGAGATTGTCGAGGAGGTGTTCGATATCCTCGTCGCCCAAAGCTTCGCCCCGTATATCGCCTGTGGCGTCGATGGCTTCACCGTCGGGCAGAAACTGCATCGCGCCCACGCAATCCCGGCCGATGCGGGTCAAGAGGCTGTATGGATCGGTACCTTCGGCACCTGTGCGCTCCGCCACGCGGCGTCGGATATCGGCGCTGTCGGGAAGCAGGTTGTCGAAAACGGCGAGTACCGGTGCGCCGCGATAGGTGGTTGCGCGAAGCGGCAGTGACAGCGAGGCCGCGAAGGCGTGGTCCCACTCGAGCCAGCTCAGGTCATAGCGGAACGATACGGCGCCACTCGTTTCCTTCTCGAGGCGGCCGACGAGGCGATTATTGATCAGCACGTTCAGGGGAACGTGGGTCTTGCGGCGCGCCATTGTCAGAAGATTTCGCTCAGGTCAGCGCTGCCCTTGCTGCGCGGTGCGATCTGCATGTCGAGGTCGAGCGCTGCCAGGATACCGAACAGGGTGTCGAGCTTCGTACCCGTCTGCCCACTTTCGATGCGGGAGATCGTCTTCTGCCCGGTGCCAACCAAGGCCGCCAGAGCCTGCTGAGTGAGGTTGCGCTTGGTCCGCGCGTTATGGATGAGCGCACCGAGCTGTTTGGGAGAGCGAGCAATGTGGGCCACGGGAGACGCCTTTCAGTGACGGCATACCCTATAAGGGATAAACTAGCGATATACCTTGAAGGGCATATTGTATATTTATACCCTACAGGGAGTAAATGCAATTTATACCCTGTAGGGTATTATCAACGTTAAGGACTCTGGGCTATATCGGGCGTCCGCGAGGGTAGCGGCCAGAGGCGGGGAGGAGCTATTCTCGTCAGCATGGCTGGACGACGACATGTAACGCGCGCGATTCCAACGTTTGCCAGCCTTGCCTTCACGCCCTTGCGCAGATTTGGGTGGGGCGCCGTCGATATCCACCAAGCATTGCGACATTCGCGCTCTTTGCCTCGGGTTGCAAAACAGAATGAACCCAGACGGAGCAGCTTGGCACCACGCCAGCGGCGTCGATGCCGTTCCTGCAGCATCGCGAGAGACGGTTGCGAATGTCCCTTCACAGCACCGCCGGGACCTCAGGGAGGCTCTACTTCCCTTCAAGCGAAAGCAAGACCTTATCGGCTTCCCAACCGCAACAACCAAAAGGTGACGTCCATGTCCGCTAACCCTGACCGCTTCCTCCGTCTGAACGCCGTCCTAGCGCAGACAGGACTTTGCCGTTCCACTCTATATCGCAAGATGGCCGACGGCACCTTTCCAAGGAGCACTCAGCTCAGCACCCGCTGCATAGGTTGGCGTGCATCGGCCATCGACGAGTGGATGCGCAATCCCGCTTCCTACGATCCTGCGAAATGACGCCATCATCATATGGCAGGCGTGGCAAGTCCTACGCTCGCTTGCGAAACTTGCCCTTGATGACGGCACCGCCGATCCGGAGTTGGTCGAGATAATCCGACCACCACTGCGCCATGCGCACCCGTTCCGCCCAGTGCGCGCCGCGATGATAGGCGGCGCGCACCTTGTCCTTCTCGCCATGGGCCAGCGCGCGCTCGATGGCATCGGGATGCCACAGCCCTGACTCGTTGAGGAGCGTGCTGGCCATGGCGCGGAAGCCGTGGCTGGTCATCTCGTCGTTCTCGAACCCTAGGCGGCGCAGCGCGACGTTCAGCGTATTGTCGGAGATGCAGCGTTTTGTGGTATGAAGCGCCGGGAAGAGGAATTCGCTGTCCCGCGCCAGCGACCGCAGATCCTGCAACAGGAACAGTACCTGCCGCGACAAGGGTACGGCATGCGCCTGCTTCATCTTCATGCGCTCGGCCGGCACGCGCCAGACCTTTTCGGCGAAGTCGATCTCGCTCCACCTCGCCTGCCGCAACTCACCCGGGCGCAAGAAGACATGCGGCGCGATCCTGAGTGCATGCAGGGTCTCGGGCCGGCCAGTGTACCCGTCGATCGCGCGCAGCAGGTCGCCAACCTTTTTGGGCTCGACGATCGCGGCATGATGCTTGACCCGTGGAACAGTAAGGGCGCCGCGCAGGATGTCAGCTGGGTTGCGCTCGGTGCGCAGGGTCGCGAAACCATAGCGAAAGACACGGCCGGCAAAGGAGCGTAGCCGAAGCGCCGTCTCATGATGCCCGCGACGCTCGACCCGCTTCAGCACGTCGAGAAGCTCATGCGGGGTGATCGAGGCGATCGGGCGCTTGGCGATGCCGTCGAGGAGTTCCAGGAACCAGCGCGCCTTCTTGATGGTGGCGGGGGAACGTCCCTCGCGCTCCATCTTCTCAATATATTCCCCGGCGACGAGCGCGAACGTCGTCTGCGCCGCCAGTTCAGCCTTTAGCCGTCGCTGACGCTTTTCCTCGACGGGATCGATCCCGTCATCGAGTTCGGCCTTGGCCTCGTCACGCTTCCGGCGCGCCTGGACCAGGGAGACATCGGGGAAACTGCCCAGCGACAATTTGCGCTCGATGCCGCAGCACCGGTAGCGAAAGCGCCAGAGCAGGGCGCCGGATGGCTGCACCAGTAGATACAGGCCGTCCGAATCAGCCACCTTGTAGGGACGCTCTGCCGGTTTCAGCGCCCGGATCTGCACAACCGTAAGCATGGGGCCACGCCTCCTGCAACGTTCGTGGCCCCATGATTCGTGGCCCCTTTTGAGTGGGCCACGGCGGAACATAATGAGATTTCACGGGACCGCCGAGAGGCAGTTTACCGCAGATTTCTGCGGTTTTCCAGGTTTGTTCCGGGGACGTGATGGTGCCGCTTACAGGACTCGAACCTGTGACCCCCGCATTACGAATGCGATGCTCTACCAGCTGAGCTAAAGCGGCCCAATCTTCGGTCGACGCGGCTGGTATCCGGTCGAGGTGGCGGCGCTTAACAGGTTGGTGGGGAGCTGGCAAGCGCCTTTGGTCTTTACGTCGGGTTAACCACGGCGGGAGCATGAGCGGAGCATGGCCAGGAAGACCGTTACGAACCATCCGTCGGATATCGCCGCCTTGGCCCCTGGGGCAGGGGGGGAGGGTGCCAATGCGCTGGCGTTTGGCACCGAGGATGCGCTGGCGCGCATGGCGGGGCAGGAGCGGCGGCTGCATGCGCGTGCCTATCATCATTGGGCGTCGCTGTTGGGCGAGGCGCGCTTCCCGACGATCCACGCGTTCGATACCGGCGCGGCTGGCGATTTCGCGGGCAATTCGGTGCTGCTCGATTTCCGGGGCAATCGCGCGGACGCCGTGATCGCCCATATCGGTACGGCGCTGCGGGAGGAATGCGGCATCGACGGAGAACTGCCTGGGCGGATCGCCGATATTCCGGCGCATTCGCTGCTCGCACGGCTGACCGCGCATTGCGACCAGATCCTGGCCGAACAGGCCCCGGCCGGATTCGAGGCGGAGTTCGTCAACGAACGCGGGCATACCATCCTGTATCGCGGCATCCTGCTCCCCTATTCCTCCGACGGGCTGATGATCGATTTCGTCCACGGCGTCGTCAGTTGGAAGGAGGTCGCCGACCCCCTGTTGCAGGCATCGCTCGACTCGGCTCTGCTGGATTCGGTCGTGAGGCCGGACACGCCCGTGCCGGCGAGCGGCGGCGCGGGTTTGTGGGAGGAGGACGATGTGCCGCGTCGCCCGAGCGGCCTCGCCACCATCCTGGCGCATGTGCCGCTGATGACGGGGGCGGAGCCCGGCACCCCGGTGGTCCTGGCGGGGCATGTGGCGGATGACGGCACCGTCGCGGTGACCGGATCGGTCGTCGGCGACGAACGCCTGGCCGACCGGGTATTGCGCGCTTCGCAATGAAAGTTGCGCTGCGGCGCAACATCTTTTCTCCATTGCCAAAGGGTTGAGCGGCGCGAAAGCCGAGCCTAGGACTAGCGGCCATGGCACTGAATATGTCGCATCCGATGGCCGACGCGATTGCCGCGCGGCTGACCCAGGGCGCCCTTCCGGCGGAGTTGCAGGGGTTCGGCCCCGCGGAGGTGGCTGCCGCGGCGGCCTTCGTCGCGGGGGTGGCCGAGCGGCGCTCCCCCGGTGAGCCCTCGATCGCGCTGGAGCCGATATCGGGCGACGACACGCACCGCCGGATGCGGCTGGCCATCGTCAATGACGACATGCCCTTCCTGGTCGATTCGATCGCGGCGATGGTCGGCGCGGACGGCATCGCCATCGACCGCGTGATTCACCCCGTCCTGTCCGTCACGCGCGACGCGGACGGCGTGTTGCAGGGGATCGGCGCGGGTGGCCGGTCCGAATCCTTCATCTATCTGGAAATGGAACGTGCCGATGCGCGCGACCGGCGCGGGCTGGTCGACGATCTGCGCGCCGTGCTGGCCGATGTCCGCGCCGCCGTCACCGACTGGTCGGGATTGCAGGATTCGCTGGCCGCCGATGCGACCACGCTGGGCGAGAAGAATGGCGAGGGTGCGGCACTTCTCCTGTGGTTCCTGAACGGCAAGCTGACGCTGCTGGGCCATGAGAAATGGTATCAGGATGGCCGCGACGCCCCCGCACTCGGGGTCGCGCGGACGCCGCACAAGGTGCCGCTGCTCGCCGACACGTCGCGGCAGCGCGCGCTGGACTATTTCCTTGATGGCGGCGCGGCACCGCTGCTGCTGAAGTCCAATGCGATCTCGACCGTTCACCGTTCGGTCCCGCTCGACCTGGTGCTGGTGCCGATCATGGAGGACGGCCGCGCCGTCGGCCTGTCGATCCATGCGGGCCTGTGGACCAGCGCCGCGCTGGCCAGCCCGCCGCACGAGGTGCCGGTGCTGCGCACGCGGCTGGCCGCGCTCCAGGCCAAGTTCGGCTTCGATCCGCGCGGCCATACCGGCAAGGCGCTGACCCATGCGTTGACCGCGCTGCCGCATGACCTGGTGACGGCGTTCCCGGCCGAGGCACTGGAGCAGCTGGCGCTGACCGCCATGTCGCTGGCCGATCGGCCGCGGCCCGAACTGGTGCTGATCCGATCGGTGTTGCAGCGGCATCTGTTCGCCTTTGTCTGGCTGCCGCGTGACGAGCTGACGACCGCGCGGCGTGTCGCAATCGGCGACATGCTGGGCGAGGCGGCGAACGGATCGCTGCTCAACTGGTCGATCGCGTTGGAGGACGGCGTCGTCGCGCTGATCCGCTATACGATCGACCTGCGCCAGGACGGTCGCCTGCCCGATACGGCGGCGTTGTCCGAACGGCTGCGCAAGATGGTGCGCGGCTGGATGCCCGATGTCGAGGCGGCGCTGGCCGAGCAGGTGCCCGCACCCCGTGCGGCGCGCCTGGCGCTGCGCTGGGCCAATGGCTTCCCGACCAATTACCGCAATGTCAGCGACGCGACCGAAGCCGCCGCCGACATTCTGCGTCTGGCCGCACTGGAGAATGAGAATGGCCGTTCGGTGCGACTGTTCCCGGTCCAGCCGGGGCAGGATCGCCAGCTCAAGATCTACAAGCTGAACGGCGCGCTGCCCTTGTCGGACGCGGTGCCGGTGCTGGAGAATTTCGGCTTCCGCGTGATTGGCGAGCTGCCGACGCGGCTGCGCGACGATGCCGACCCGTTCGTCCACGACTTCATCGTGGAAACCGAGGCGACGACCGAGCCCAAGGGCGCGGCGGTGCTGGAGGGCGCGATCGCGGCGGTGTTGGAAGGTGCGGCGGAGAATGACGCGTTCAACCGCCTGATCGTCGATGTCGGGCTCAGCCCGCAGGCGGTGGTGCTGTTCCGCGCCTGGTTCCGCTATCTGCGCCAGGCGGGTCTGCCCTATGGCCTGACCACGGTGGTCGATGCGTTGCGCCGCGCGCCCAAGCTCGCCACCGCGCTGATCGAGCGGTTCACCGCCGCGCATGATCCGAAGGCGACCGGCGATCTTGCCGCCGCCGATGCCGCCATCGCGACCGGGCTGGATGCGGTATCGGCAATCGACGACGACCGTATCCTGCGCAGCTTCCGCGACATGATCGCGGCGACCCTGCGCACCAACGCCTTTGCCGAGGCGGGCAAGGAAGCGCTGGCCTTCAAGCTGGACAGCCACAGGATTCCGGGCCTTCCGGCTCCGCTGCCGTGGCGCGAGATCTGGGTCTATTCACCGCGTGTCGAGGGCATCCACCTGCGCGCCGGACCGGTGGCGCGTGGCGGCTTGCGCTGGTCGGATCGCCGCGACGACTTCCGCACCGAGATCCTGGGCCTGATGAAGGCGCAGCGGGTGAAGAACGCGGTCATCGTGCCGACCGGCGCGAAGGGCGGCTTCTATCCCAAGCAGCTGCCGTCGCCCGTCACCGACCGTGACGGATGGGCGGCCGAGGGCAAGGAAAGCTACCGCGTGTTCATCCGCGCGCTGCTGTCGATCACCGACAATATCGTCGAGGGCGCGGTGGTGCATCCGGACGGCGTGCGCGTGCTGGACGGCGAGGACCCCTATTTCGTGGTCGCCGCCGACAAGGGCACCGCGACCTTCTCCGACGTGGCCAATGCGCTGGCGCTGGAGCGGGGCTTCTGGCTGGGCGACGCCTTCGCTTCCGGGGGCAGCCAGGGTTATGACCACAAGGCGATGGGGATCACCGCCAAGGGCGCGTGGGTCTCGGTGCAGCGCCACTTTGCCGAACGGGGCGTGGACGTTCAGAGCCAGCCGATCCGCGTCGTCGGCTGCGGCGACATGTCGGGCGACGTGTTCGGCAACGGGATGCTGCTGTCCAAGGCGATCACGCTGGTCGCCGCGTTCGACCATCGCCACATCTTCCTCGATCCGAACCCCGATCCCGCCACGAGCTGGGACGAGCGGGCGCGCATGTTCGCGCTCCCCCGGTCGAGCTGGGCGGATTACGACACCAGCCTGATCTCGCCCGGCGGCGGCGTCTTCCCGCGTTCGGCCAAGACGATCCCGCTGTCGGATGAACTCCGCGAGGCACTGGGCATCACCGCCACCTCGCTGGAACCGGCGGCGCTGATCTCGGCGATCCTGAAGGCCCCGGCCGACCTGCTCTGGTTCGGCGGCATCGGGACCTATATCAAGGCGGCGGCGGAGAATAACGTCCAGGTCGGCGATCCGGCGAACGACCGCCTGCGCGTTGATGCCGAGGACCTGCGCGTCATCGCGATCGGCGAGGGCGCCAATCTGGGCGTGACCCAGGCCGCGCGTATCGCCTTTGCCGAGCGTGGCGGGCGGATCAACACCGACTTCATCGACAATTCGGCGGGCGTCGACTGCTCGGACAACGAGGTCAACATCAAGATCGCGCTCAACCGCGAGATGATCGAGGGTCGCCTGGCGGAGGATGACCGCAACACGCTGCTCGCGTCGATGACCGACGACGTCGCGCATCTGGTGCTGGAGGACAACCGCCTCCAGACGCTGGGCCTGTCGATCGCCGAGGCGGACGGCGCGGGTGCGATGCCCAGCTATGTCCGGGTGATCGAGATCTTCGAGAGCGCCGGACGGCTCGACCGCGTGGTCGAGGGGCTGGGCAGCAACGACGTGCTGTTGCGGCGCGGGCAGGACGGGCTGGCGCTGACCCGGCCCGAATTGGCGGTGCTGCTGGCGACGGCGAAGCTGACGCTGCAGGACGCGATCGAAACCAGCCCGCTGGCGCTGGACGACGAACTGCTGCCCGATCTGCACGCGGCCTTCCCGCCCGCCATGCAAAAGGACTTTGGCGAGGCGATCGATCAGCATCGCCTGCGCGGCGAAATCGTCGCGACCAAGCTCGCCAATCGGATCGTCAACCGGATGGGCATCCTCCATCCGTTCGAGCTGGCGGAGGAAGAAGGCGCGGCGATGGCCGATATCGCGGCGATGTTCGTCGTGGTCGAGCGGCTGTTCGACCTGCCGTCCTTGTGGACCGCGATCGAGACGGCGGCGACGCCCGAGGCCGCCCGCATCGCGCTGTTCGACGAGGTGGCGCGCGCCACCCGGTCGCAGATCGCCGACCTGTTGCGCGCCATGCCCGCGGGCACGGCCCCCGGTGCGGCGCTGGAGCGGTTGCAGCCGGGGATCGAACGGCTGGCGGCGGAAACGCCCGCGCTGCTGCGCGACGAGGCCAAGGCACAGAGTGCGCGCGTCGTCGCCGCGCTGGAGGAGGCGGGCGCGCCTGCCGAACTGGCGGCGCGGGTGGTGCGGGTGTCCGAGCTGGACGGCGCGGTCGGGCTGGCCGATCTGGGCCAGCGCCTGTCGCTCGACGAGACGCGGCTGACCCATGCCTTTACCCGTCTGGGTCAGGCGCTGGGCCTGGACTGGGCGCAGGGCCAGGCGGCGCGGATCAACCCGAGCGATCCGTGGGAACGCCTGCTGATCGCGGGGCTGGCGCGCGATTTCCAGCAACAGCGGCTCGATTTCCTGGGCCGTGCGGGCGCGACCGATCCCGAAGCGGCGGTCGAGGCGTGGCTGGAACGCAATGCCTCGCGCGTCGGCCAGTTCAAGGCGGTGATCGATCGGGCCCGACTGGCGGCGCAACCGAATGCCGCGATGCTGGCCCAGATCGCAGGGCAAGCGCGGGTGCTGCTGGGGCGGTAAAAGGGAGGGGAGCAATCCCTCTTCCTATTCCCCGGCGAAGGCCGGGGGCCAGCTGCCGTGCCGCCGGAGGCGCGCAAGACGCCACGCGGGAGGCCTCTCCCGCGTGGCGTTTTTCTTGTTCGCGCGGAGGCGCGGAGGCGCGGAGAAGAAGATGAGTTCGCGCAGAGGCGCGGAGGACGCAGAGAGGTCAGGCCGCGCGCAGCGCCCTCTTGTTCGTCGGCGCCCGAGATAAGAGGGCCGCTGGCGCGGCGGGCAAGACACCTCCGCGCCTCCGCGCGAACCGACCTTCTTCTTCGCGTCCTCGCGGCTTCGTGCGAAAATCAGATCGCCGCGCACTTCTCCAGCAACCATGCGCGATCCGCGCCCTCCAATTCCGGCGCCAGAACCTCCGCCACCCGCGCATGATAGGCGTTGAGCCAGTCCCGCTCACCCTCGGTCAGCAACTCCGCCACGATCAGCGTGCGCTCGATCGGGCACAGGGTCAGCGTTTCGAAGCCCAGCATGTCACGGTCCGCGCCCGGAATGTCACGCGGTTCGACCAGCACCAGATTCTCGATGCGGATGCCGTATTCGCCCGCCTTGTAATAACCCGGTTCGTTGGACAGCATCATGCCCGCGCGGAGCGGCTCCATCGCGGCGCCGCCGGGATAGTTGGGGGCGGCAATACGCTGCGGCCCCTCGTGCACCGAAAGATAGGCGCCGATGCCGTGGCCGGTACCATGCGCATAATCCAGCCCGACCTCCCAGAGCGGCCGCCGCGCGAGCGAGTCCAGATGCCCGCCCAAGGTCCCGTCCGGGAAGACGGCGGTAGCAAGGCCGATATGCCCCTTCAGCACGCGGGTGAAGCGGTCGCGCATCTCGTCCGTCGGCGCGCCGATCGGCATGACGCGGGTGATGTCGGTGGTGCCGTCCTGATACTGCCCGCCCGAGTCGATCAGGAACAGCTGGCCCGGCTCGATCGCGGCGTTCGATTCCTCGGTCACGTGATAATGCGGGCTCGCGCCATGCGCGCCGGTCGCCGAGATGGTCGAGAAGCTGGTGTCCTTGAGCAGCCCCGTCGCCTCGCGGCACGCCAGCAGCCGCGCGGCGGCGGAGAGTTCGGTCTGCCCGCCCTTGGGACATTCGCTCTCCACCCAGCGCAGGAAGCGCACCATCGCCGCGCCGTCGCGGACCGAGGCGGCGCGGTGCCCGGCGATTTCGGCGGGGTTCTTGATCGCCTTGGTCAGCACCACCGGGTCGCGAAGCGCGAGCACCTTGGCTCCGCCCGCCTCCAGTCCTTGCGCGATGGCGGCGACCGCACGCTCGGGATCGGCCACCACGCGCTTGCCTGCAAAGCCGTGCAGATAGTCCTCGAACGCCGCGCGGTCGTGCAGCCGCACCGCATTGCCCAGATGCGCGCGCACCTCCGGGGTGATCTTCTCGGGGGAGACGAACAGGTCGGTCTCCCCGTCCGCATGGACGATCGCATAGGACAGGGCGACGGGCGTGTGCGTGACGTCCGTGCCGCGCACGTTGAGCGTCCAGGCGATCGAGTCCAGCGCCGACAGCACCACCGCATCGGCACGCTGTTCGGCCAGCCACTCGCCGATCCGCGCCCGCTTGGCGGCCGAGCCTTCGCCCGCCACCGCATCGTCCTGCACGCTCAGCACGGCGGGGGAGGGGGCGGGGCGGTCGGTCCAGACCGCGTCGATCGGATTGGCCGTCACCGCCACCAGTTCGGCCTCGCGGTCGGCCAGCGCCGCCGCCATGTCGGCGACCTGCTGGCGGGTGTGCAGCCACGGGTCATAGCCGATCCGCTGTCCCGCGACCGTCTCGCGGCCCAGCCAGCCCGCGATGCTGCCCTGCGGCACGGGGATATAGGCATAGTCGTCGCCCGACACCTGTTCGCGCACCTGCAAGGTGTAGCGCCCGTCGGTGAAGATCGCGGCCTTGTCCGCCAGCACCACCGCCGAGCCCGCCGACCCGCCGAAACCGGTCAGCCAGCCAAGGCGCTGCGCATAGTCGCCGACATATTCGCTCATATGCTCGTCGGTCAGCGGCACGACGAAACCGTCGAGGCCCTGGGCGGCCAACTGGTTGCGAAGGGCGGAAAGGCGGGCGGATTGGGACATGGAACGGCCTGACAGCAATGGGAAACATGATCGGTCTAGCCCTCCCTCCGCACAGCGTCGAGCCTGTCGGGGGCTTGATCCATTTGTCAGACGATATACGATCCTGAGGGAGTGATGTGAGAGGAGGTTGCGTGACCATCGATCGGCGGAGCATCTTGGTGGGAGCGGGCGCGGTGGCGCTGGCCAGCGGCATGGCGCGGGCCGCCGAGCCCGGCGCGTTTCGCCCCGGCGAGGTGTGGAACGATACCAGCGGCGTGGCGATCAACGCGCATGGCGGCGGTTTGCTGCGCCATGGCGGACGCTGGTGGTGGCATGGCGAGCACAAGACGGCGGGCGAGGGGGGCAATACCGCGCTGGTCGGCGTCCACGCCTATAGCTCGACCGATCTGATCGACTGGCGGGACGAAGGCATCGCGCTGCCGGTATCGGACGATCCGGCGAGCCCGATCGCGCGCGGCTGCATCCTGGAGCGGCCCAAGGTCGTCTATAATCCCCGCACCCGCCAATTCGTGATGTGGTTCCACCTGGAGTTGAAGGGGCGTGGTTACGGCGCGGCGCAGGCGGGCGTCGCGGTCGCCGACCGGCCGCAGGGGCCGTTCCGCTTCCTGCGCGCGGGCCGCGTCAATCCGGGCATCTGGCCCGCCAATGCGACCGCAGAGGACAAGGCAACCGGCACCACGCTTGCCCGCGATTTTCCCGGCGGGCAGATGGCGCGCGACATGACCGTCTTCGTCGATGGCGACACCGCGTGGCACGTCTATGCCTCCGAGGAGAATGCCACGCTCCAGATCGCGCGGTTGGCGCCCGACTGGACGACCCATGACGGCTATTATGTCCGTGCGCTGCCGGATGGCGGAAACGAGGCGCCTGCGATCTTCAAGGCCAAGGGGCGCTACTATATGTTCGCCTCGGGCCTGACCGGCTGGCGGCCCAATCCGGGGCGGGTCTATGTTGCGGACCGGGTGACGGGGCCGTGGCGCTCGCTGGGCAATCCCGTGCGCGGGAGCGAGCAGGACGCCAAGACGACCTTCCATTCGCAGTCCACCTTCGTCCTGCCCTTGCCGCCCGAACGGCCGGGGGGCGAACCGCGCTTCATCTTCATGGCGGACCGGTGGCGGCCGGAAAATGCGATCGACGGACGCTATGTCTGGCTGCCGGTGGAGTGGGAGGGCGAGACGCCGGTGCTGCGCTGGCGGGATCGCTGGACGCTGGCGGACGGGTGGCGCGGCAAATAGCATGACGTCCACCCCTTCCGGCGGGGGCCAAGCCTAGCTACATCCGGGCGATGACCGATAGCCCCGCGCTGACCCCGCCCGTCGCCGAGACCCGCCCCCACAGCTTCACCGCGCACGGGATCACCATCTCCGACCCCTATGCCTGGCTGAAGGACCCGGCTTACCCGGACGTCGATGACAAGGACGTGCTCGCCTATCTCGAGGCGGAGAATGGCTATTTCGAGGCAGCTATGGCCCCGCGCCAGCCGCTGGTCGACCGGCTGTACGAAGAGATGAAGGGACGGATCAAGGAGGACGAATCCTCCGTCCCCCAGAAGGACGGCGACTGGATCTACTGGACCGCGTTCGAGACCGGCGGCCAGTATCGCAAATGGTGGAGGAAGCCCGTCGCGGGCGGCCCGGACGAGCTGCTGCTCGACGAACCGGCCCTGGCCGAGGGCAAGGAATATTTCCGGCTGGGCGCCTTCTCGATCAGCAACAATGACCGTTACCTGGCCTATGCGATCGACGACAATGGCTCGGAGCGGTTCGAGGTACGGGTCAAGGACCTGACCACCGGCGAGCACCTGCCCGACGTGATCCCCGGCATGTTGTCGGAGATCGTCTGGGTCGCGGACGATAGCGGCTTTCTCTACGGCGTGGCGAACGCGCAGTGGCGGACCGACAATGCCCGCTTCCACCGGCTGGGCACGTCGGTCGCCGACGATGTCGAGCTGTTCCACGAGGCGGACGAGGGTTACCGCGTCGCAGTGGCCGAGACCTCCGCGCGCAACTGGATCGTGATCGCGACCGGCGACCATGTCACCAGCGAGGTGCGGCTGCTGCCCTCCGACAATATCTTCGCCGAACCGATCCTGGTCGCCCCCCGCAAGGAGGGTCGCGAATATGATGTGGACGAGCATGACGGCACGCTGTTCATCCACACCAACGACGTGGACCCGCAATTCCGCCTCTGCGCCGCCTCGATCGACAATCCGGGCGAGTGGCAGGAGCTGATCGGGCCCAACCCGAATTTCTACATGACCGGGGTGGAGTGTTATAAGGACTTCTTCGTGGTCGAGGGGCGCGAGGATGGTTTGGACCGCATCGCCATCCATCGCTACGACACGCCGACCACGGCGCAGCGGATCGACTTTCCCGAGGCGAGCTATACGGCGGGCCTGGGCGACAATCCCGAGTATGACGTGTCGACCCTGCGCCTCGGATATGAATCGATGGTCACGCCGGGTACGGTCTATGACTATGACGTGGCGACCGGCGGCCTCACCGTGCTGAAGGTGCAGGAAATCCCGTCGGGCTATGACGCCGACAAGTACCGGACCGAGCGACTGAAGATCGCGGGCCGCGACGGGACGATCGTGCCGGTGTCGATCGTCTACCCAAAGGATTTCCCGCGCGACGGGTCGGGCAAGCTGTTCCTCTATGCGTACGGCGCCTATGGCTATGCCATTCCGCCGGGCTTCTCGACGGGCCGGATGAGCCTGCTCGATCGCGGCTTCGCCTATGCCATCGCGCATATTCGCGGCGGCGACGATCTGGGCCAGCAATGGTATCTGGACGGCAAGCTGGAAAAGCGCACCAACACCTTCCACGACTTCGTCGACGTGGCGAAGGGGCTGATCGACGGCGGTTGGACAGCCAAGGGCCGGATCGCGATCGCAGGGCGTTCGGCGGGTGGCGAGCTGATGGGCGCGGTGGTCAATTCCGACCCCGAACTCTGGGGCGCAGTGATCGCGGACGTGCCGTTCGTCGACGTGCTCAACACGATGATGGATGCCGAATTGCCGCTGACGCCGGGCGAATGGCCCGAATGGGGCAATCCGATCGAGGACAAGGCGGCGTTCGAGCTGATCCGCAGCTACAGCCCCTATGACAATGTCCGGGCGCAGGCCTATCCGCCGATGTTCATTTCGGGCGGGCTGAACGATCCGCGCGTGACCTATTGGGAGCCCGCGAAATGGGCCGCCAGGCTTCGCGCGACCAAGACCGACGACAATCTGCTGCTGCTCAAGACCAATATGGGCGCGGGCCATGGCGGCAAGTCGGGGCGGTTCGAGAGCCTTCGCGAGGGCGCGGAAGAGCACGCGTTCATCCTGTGGCAGATGGGAGTCGAATCCTGAGCATCGAGGCGATCGTCGCACGCTACGGCGTCGCGGCCATCGCGCTGGGTGCGGGGGTAGAGGGCGAGACGGCGGTGGTGACCGGCGGCATCCTGTCGCACCAGGGGCTGATCGCCTGGCCCGCCGCCTTTCTCGCCGCCGCGATCGGGTCGTTCCTGGCCGACCAGGTCTTCTTCACCATCGGGCGTCGCGCGCGGGGCGGGCGCTGGGTGGGCAAGTTGCAGAAGCGGCGCGTTTATGCCCGCGTGACCAGGCTGATGGAGCGTTATCCGATCGGCTTCATCTTCGCCTTTCGCTTTCTCTATGGCCTGCGCACGATCAGCCCGGTGGCGCTGGGCACCAGCAAGGTGTCGACCCGGCTGTTCGTCGCGGTCAATGCGGCATCCGCCGTGTGCTGGGCTGCGATCTTCACCGGTATCGGCTATCTATTCGGCGAGGCGTTTCACGAACTCGCCGCACGCTACCGGCCCAGCCTGTCGCACATCCTGATGGCGGCCGCGCTGGTGATGGTGGCCGCCGCCATCGGCTGGGGCGTGCGCGCGCTATGGCTGCGTCACAAGGAGTCGAACGAACAGGCATGAGCCGTTTCACACTGACCTTCACCGCCGCGCCCGACCATATCGACGAGCTGGGCCATGTGAACAACGCCGTCTGGGTCCAGTGGATTCAGGCGATCGCCACCGCCCATTGGGAGGCGGTCGCCCCGCCCGAGCATGTCGCCGCCCATGTCTGGGTCGTGACCCGGCACGAGATCGACTATCGCGGCAATGTCGTGGCGGGCGAGACGGTGACGGCGGAAACTTGGGTCCCCAGCCCGCCAAAGGGCGCGCGCTTCGACCGGCATGTCCGCTTCCTGGACGCACAGGGACAGGTGAAGGTCGAGGCGGTGACGACCTGGGCACTGATCGATCGCGCCACCGGCCGGTTGATGCGCGTCACGCCCGACATCGCCGCACCCTTTCAGCTTTGACCGCAAGAAGCGGGACGCATCCCGTGCAGGCCTGCGCTATGTTCGCCGGATGTTGAGCGAATGCACCATGGCCTCGCCGGTGGGCGAACTGACCCTCGTGGCAAGCGATGCGGGATTGCGCGCCATCCTGTGGGCGGAGGAGCGGGTAGGGCGGGTGCCTTTGCCCGAACGGCGGGATGATCCCGCGAACGCGATCCTGGCGACGGCGGTGCGCCAACTGACCGAGTATTTCGAGGGGCGGCGGCGGGACTTTGACCTGCAGCTCGACCCCGTCGGCACGGACTTTCAGAGGAGCGTGTGGACCGGCCTGAACGCCATTCCTTACGGCGAGACGCGCAGCTACGCCGCGCTTGCCACCGCGATCGGGCGGCCGGGGGCATCGCGCGCGGTGGGCGCGGCGAACGGCCGCAATCCGCTGTCGATCGTCACGCCCTGCCACCGGGTCATCGGTGCGAACGGGACGCTGACCGGCTTTGCGGGCGGGCTGGCGGTGAAGCAATGGCTGCTCGCGCACGAACGCGGCGAGCCCGCCTTGGCGCTGGCATGAGCTATCCGCCGCGCGCTTTCCGCGAGACACGCGAGCATGTGTTGCTGGCGGCGGTGGCGGAGATCGGCCTCGCCTCGCTGGTCGTGGTGCGGAATGGGATGCCCGAGGCGGTGTCGCTGCCGATGATCGCGACGCGCGAGGGCGAGGCGCTGGTGCTGGAGGGGCATGTCGCGCGGGCCAATCCGCTATGGCGGCTGGCCGAGGGCGGCACGGCGGCGCTGGCGATCTTTCAGGGACCGCATGCCTATGTCCATCCCGGCTGGTATCCGACCAAGCGCGATCATGGAAAGGTCGTGCCGACCTGGAATTACGTTGTGGTGCAGGCGCAGGGCGCGCTGTCGGTCACGCATGATCCCGACTGGCTGGCGGCCCATCTGGCGCGACTGACACAGGCGAAGGAAGCCGGACAGGCCAGCCCCTGGTCGATGGATGACGCACCGGCCGACTTCATCCAGGGCCTGCAACGCGGCATCGTCGGCCTGACCCTGCATGTCGCCCGGTTGGAGGGGGTGTGGAAGATCGCCCAGCACCATCCCGAGCCGAACCGGCGCGGCGTGATCGATGGCCTCGCGGCGTCGGAAATGCCGGGCGACCGGGCGATGGCGGCGATGATGGACCAGGCGGAGCGCGACCGCGCGCGATAGTGACGGCGATGTCACTGGCCGAGGCGGAAATGCGGCCGTATCGGTCCCGAATAGCTCCTGCCGGAGATACCGGATGCGCCTGTTGCCGTCTTGCGCCCTGCTTCTCGCCGCGCTGCTGCCCGTGCCTGTTTCTGCGCAGGGGCAAGCCACCTCATGTTGCCGTACCCTGGGCGAGGTGCGGACGAACATCGACCGGATTGACGACCAGATCCTGCACTTGATGGCCGAGCGCTCCCGCTATGTCGCGCAGGCCGGACGGTTCAAGACTTCGGCCGCGAGCGTCCGGGACGAAGCGCGAATCCATCAGATCCTGACCCGCATTCGGGAAAAGGCGGCACGCGAAGGGGTGGAGCCGGACGTGGCGGAGGCGACCTTCCGCGCGATGGTCGAGGGGTTTACGACAGAAGAATCGCGGCAGGTAAGGCGGTAAGACCCAATCCTCCCCGTACCGGGGAGGGGGACCATGCGCAGTATGGTGGAGGGGGCTTGCCGAGATGTACTCCCCTTGCGGCAAGCCCCCCTCCGTCAGGCCTGCGGCCTGCCACCTCCCCGTACCGGGGAGGATCTCAGCTCATGTCGTCCCAGACGATCTCGATCGGCGAGTCGATCCCCAGCACCGCGTGCACCGGACAGGCGGCGGCCGCCGCTTCCAGCCGTTTGCGCTGGCCCGCATCATATCGCCCCGGCACTCGGACCGTCACGCTCAGCATCGTGATCCGGCGCGGGGCGTTGCCCATTTCCTTGGTAACGGTCGCGGTCGCGCCCGCCAGTTCCAGTCCGGCGACGCGTCCGGCCATGGCCATGATGCTCAGCACGCAGCCGCCCAGCGACACCGACAACAGGTCGCTGGCCGAGAAATGTTCGCCCCGGCCGCCCAATTCCTGCGAGGCGTCCATGACCAGCACCGCGCCATTGCCGGGATGCGTCACTTGGCAGCGCAGCCCGCCTTCGTATTGAACGACGAAATCGGCCATGTTACCCGCTGTTCCGCAGCGCCGTCGCGATGCCGTTGATCGACAGCAATATGCCCTCGCCGATGCGCGGATCGTCCTCGCCCGCGCGGTGGCGCTTCATCAGTTCGATCTGGAGCAGGTTGAGCGGCTCGATATAGGGCAGGCGCAGGCGGATCGACTCCTCCAGCGCCGGATTGTCGGACAGCAGCCGCGTCTGCCCGGTCACGGTCAGCAGCCCGTCGCGCGCGCGGTGCCAGCCGTCATGGATGCGTCCGAAGATCGCCTCGCGCAGGCCTTCATCCTCGACCAGCCCGGCATAGCGGCGCGCGATGCCGATATCCGACTTGGCCAGCACCATCTCCATATTCGCCAGCGTCGCGGCAAAGAAGGGCCACTCCTTCGCCATCTCGGCGAGCAGCGCCTTGTCCTCGAATTGCGCGATCGCCGCGCCGACACCGAACCAGCCCGGCAGCATGACGCGCGCCTGTGCCCAGCTGAACACCCAGGGGATGGCGCGCAGGTCTTCGATCGCGTCGGACTTCTTGCGGCTGGCCGGGCGGCTGCCGATCTTCAGGCCCGCAATCTCGGCGATCGGGGTCATCTGGCGGAAGAAGGTACGAAAGCCCTCGGTGCCATAGACGAGGCCGCGATAGGTGGTGAAGGCGGTGGCCGACAGTTGCTCCATCGCGGTGGTGAAGCGCGCATTGTCGGCCTCCGACAGCCGGTCCGGCTCCAGGCTGGCGAGCAATGTGGCCGACGCCATCGCCTCCAGATTGCCGAGCGCCGAGTCGCGCGTGCCGTACTTGCCCGCGATCACCTCGCCCTGTTCGGTGATGCGGATGCGGCCCTGCACCGTGCCATGCGGCTGCGCGCGGATGGCGGCGAAGGCGCTGCCGCCGCCGCGCCCCACCGCGCCGCCGCGCCCGTGGAACAGCTGCATCCGCACGCCCGCATCGTCGAAGACCGGGCGGAACGCGCTTGACGCCTTGGACAGCGACCAAGTGGAGGTCAGGTAGCCGCCATCCTTGTTCGAGTCCGAATAGCCGATCATCACCTCCTGATGGCCCCGCGCGCGGACGATCGCAGCGATTTCGGGCAAGCCGAAATAGGCGCGCATGATCTCGGGGCCGGCTTCCAGATCCTCGATCGTCTCGAACAGGGGCACCGCCATGATCGCAGCGGTGGCGGGCTCGCCGGGGCGATAAAGGCCGAATTCCTTCAGCATCAGGTTGATTTCGAGCAGGTCGGACACCGACTTGCCCATGGAGACGATGTAGTTGGTGATGCACTTGGGCCCATATTTGGCATGGGCATCGGCGGCGGCCTGGACGATCGCCAGTTCGGAGCGGGTCTCGTCCGAATAATCGGCATAATGGCTGAACAGCGGCCGGGCATTGGCGAGTTCGCGGCGAAGCAGCGCGACGCGCGCGTCCTCGTCCAGTGCCAGATAGTCCGCCTCGACACCCGCCACCTTCAGCAGTTCGGCGACGACGCGCTCATGCACCGCCGAATTCTGCCGCAGGTCGAGCGTGGCGAGGTGGAAGCCGAACGTCTCGACCGCGCGGATCAGCCGCCCCAGCGCGCCGCCGCTCGCCAGCGCGCCGTCGCCGCGCGCCGCCAGCCCGCGCGCGATCGCGACCAGATCGGAGCGCAGGGCCTTGGGATCCGGATAGGGCTCGCCGGTCAGCTTGCCGGGGCGAAGCGCGGCCTTGCCGGTCAGCTTTTCATGCGTCGCGGCGAGGCGCGCATAGATGCCCGACAGCGCGCGGCGATAGGGTTCGTCGGCGCGGCTCAGCGCCTCGTCGCCGCTCGCGTCCGCCAGCGCGCGGACCGCTTCGTCGACCTCGGCATGTTCGGTCGAGATGGACAGTTCCGCACCCAGCGCATGGATCGCCTGGCAATAATGGGTCAGGACCGCATCGGCGGCCTGGGCGAGCGCGGTGGTCAACGAGTCGGCGGTGACGAAGGGATTGCCGTCGCGGTCGCCGCCGATCCACGAACCAGGGCGCAGAAAGGCGGGCACACGCGCGCCGAACGCCTTGTCCCAACGCTGGTAGAGGGCGGGCAGCACCGGCAGGAACACGTCGCGCAGGTAGGAGAGCGCCGTCTCCACCTCGTCGGTGACGTACAGCCGCTCGCGCCGCAGCACGCGCGTCTGCCACAGCAGCGCGATCTGGCGGCCGATCGCCGCCTCCACATCGTCGCCATCGGGCGTCACGGTTCGGCCCGCGTCGCGCATCGCCAGCAGCTCGGCGATGCGGTTGCGGTGGTCGATCATGCTCTTGCGCCGCACCTCGGTCGGGTGGGCGGTCAGCACGGGGACGACCAGCGCGTGGGATAACAGCTCCATCGCGGCGTCGCGGTCGATGCCCTGTCCCGCCAGTGTCTCCAGCACATCGGCGATGTCGGCGGCGGGCTCGCGCGCGATGCCCTGGCGATCCTCGGCCAGGTTGGCGAGCATCGAGAACAGCATGAAGCCGCGCACGAAATCCAGGGTCTCGTCGAGCGCCAGCTTTTCCAGTTGCAGGTCGACCGCCGCGTCGTCGCCCAGTCCGCGATAGCGATCGACGGAAGCGCGGCGAATGGCCTCGGTCGCCTCGAACAGCGCGTCGCCCCCATAACGGCGGATCACATCGCCGAGCTGTGCGCCCAGGAAGCGGATATCGGCATTGTTGGCGATGGGAGGTAGCGTCGTCATGGGCGCTATTGCTGCAACGCAATAGGTCGCGCGTCAACCGATTGCGGAAGGCAATTTTGGTATAACATTACCGGCTTCGGACAATCGTAAATTGCGTGGGCCTTAGCCAGCGGCATGCAACAGCAAAAATTTCTTACACGACATATATGTAATGTAATATCATTACTGGCATATCGGATTTCCGTATGCCGCCCCCGAGGGGGGAGGGGCGCTTCAGCGCCGTAACGGCATCATGGCTATTCACAAAAGGACGGCACGATGTTCACCGACGAAATGGTACATAAGGCACTACAGACCTGGTGCGACAATGTGGTCGCGGTCGGAAAGGTTCATGCCGAGGGTGGCGATGTGCGCGCTTTCGCGTCGCGGATTCTCAGCGACAATTATGATTACGATCATGGCAAGGTCCTGTTCAAACCGACCCTGACCTTCGGCGCGAATACCTTCCGGCCAACGAAGGAGGGTGCCCTGTCCTATTTCGTCGGCGGGAACGAGAAGTTTCCCGACGACAAGGGGTTCAAGCTGAAGCCCTGGGTGAAGGTCTGGTACAGCAAGCTGGACTATATCCTGCACGGCGACCTGGCGATCGTGCAGTGCAACGTCCACTTCATCGGTGACGACGACAGCCATATCTTCGTGAACAAGAGCTTCGTGTTCAAGCAATGCGATGATGGGGCACTGCGGATCGTCCTGCACCAATCGTCGCTGCCCTATCAGCCCTGATCTCCGGCCTGCGGCGGCCAGCGGGTGGTTTGCCCTCCCTCGCTGCCGCAGGCCACCATCCCGGCCCAACACGGACGACAGGTTTCAGATGTCGCGCGATCTTCCTTTTGCAGGCTCGGCCGGATACCGCCGCCCTTTGCCATCCGGTCGATGCATCGGATGACGGCCATCGGAATGGAGCGACGGATCGCCATGGGTTGCGATAGCACCCTGCTCGACCATATCGCCCGGCCCGATGCCGCCCTGGCCATCTGGTGGCGCCGGATGCCCGAGCCGTTTCGGACGGCACTGGCCCGTCTCGATCTGCGCGGCCTCGACGACCTGGCAGTAGAGGTCGATCTGCACGGATCGTTGAAGGCTCCCCTGCAGGCCGCCGGATATCGGGGGGCTGCGCATGCCTTGCTCTGCGCCGATATGGACCGTCTCGTCCGGCGTCACGCCGCCGTGACCGGCGAAGACCGCCTGCGGGTCCGGCTCGCGGTGGTCGAAGGCGACGTGCCTTCGGTATTTCAAGCCGAACGAACGACATTCGGGCTGACATGCACCTATGTCGGGCCCGGAATTCAGTGGTGCTGCGTCGACGGACCGGATGCGATCTGTGAAGTGCCGACCGGGGCGGTGGGCGTGTTCAAGGGGCGGGCCCTGCTCGACCCGCCGGTGATTCTCCATCGTTCACCAGCGATCGGCGAGCCCCGCCTGGTGCTGGCGATCGAACCGGCGCGTCGCGATGATGCCGACCGATCGAAACCCGCCTTGCCCAAGGCCGATCGCTGGTGAGCCGCCTGCCTCAGCTCGCATTCCCCGGCGCGGCCGTGCCTGCCCCCGTCCCGACCGGGTTGTTCGGCGTGGCGGGGCGTTCGGTGCGCGAGGCTTCGCGTTCCTCCGAGGTCACCGTGCCGTCGCGATTCAGGTCCATGCGGTCGAAGCGGGCCAGCATCCCCTCGAAGAACTCGCTCTCGGTGATCTCGCCGTCCTTGTTGCGGTCCAGCTCCCACAGGCGCGAATTGGCCCTGGGCATTTCCTCGACGGTGATCACGTCGTTGCCGTCACGGTCCAGTTCGCGGAAGCGGCGCGCCATCATGCTGCCAAAGTCGATGCGGCTGGTGACCGATGGCGGCACGAAACCCGCCTTGGCCGCCGCCTGATCGGCCTCGGCCCGCTTTTCCTCTTTCTTGCCGCAGGCGGCGGTCGAGGCCATCACGGCCATCGCCCCGGCGACTCCAAGGCCCCTGGCCCATCCACGCATTCGACACTCCCGGCTTCGTTACGCTTCCAGCTCAACGTCCCAGTACAACCAGTCGTGCCATGTTTCATGCAGATAATTGGGCGGGAAGCTGCGGCCATGTTCCTGTAAATGCCAGTTCGTCGGGCGGATCGGCTCGACATGCAGCGGCATCGCGGCCTGGCGGGGCGTGCGGCCGCCCTTTTTCAGGTTGCACGGCGAACAGGCGGTGACGACATTTTCCCAGGTCGTGCGCCCGCCCTGTGCGCGCGGGATCACATGGTCGAAGGTCAGGTCGCGGTGCGATCCGCAATATTGGCAGGAAAACCGGTCGCGCAGGAACAGGTTGAATCGGGTGAAGGCCGGGAATTGCGACGGCTTCACGAACTGCTTGAGCGCGATGACCGAGGGCAGCTTGACCTTCGCGGTCGGGCTGCGCACCTCGCGTTCATAATGCGCGACGATATCCACCCGGTCGAGGAACACCGCCTTCACCGCGGTCTGCCAGGGCCAGACCGACAGCGGATAATAGGACAGCGGCGTGTAATCGGCGTTCAGCACGAGAGCCGGACAACTGTCCGGGTGTCGGATCAGGTCGGGATGAAACACAGCTCCTCCCTTCGTGGTACGCCGACGCTATTCGCGCAGGCGCGTGACATGGCTATGACACTGGACGCTATGAGAACATGGGATGTGAATCGCGGTCAAGAGGGCGGGCGATGAGTGGAGCGCCGTGCACAACCCGTTTCGCGCCCAGCCCCACGGGGCGGCTGCATCTGGGCCATGCGCTGTCCGCCGTGCGCGCGCATGATCTGGCGCGCGCCGAGGGCGGGCGCTTCCTGCTGCGGATCGAGGATATCGACGGCACGCGCAGCCGGCCCGAGCATGTCGAGGCGATCCTGCGCGACCTGGAATGGCTGGGGCTGGCATGGGACGACCTGTCCTTCCAGTCCGAACGGCTGGGCCTCTATGCGGCGGGGCAAGAGCGGCTGGCCGACCTTCTCTATCCCTGTTTCTGCACCCGCGCCGAGATTGCGGCCAGCCTGTCCGCGCCGCACGGGCCGACGCCGCTCTATCCGGGGACGTGCCGCCGCCTCTCGCCCGAGGCCCGCGCCGCGCGGATGGGCGAGCCGCATGGCTGGCGGCTCGACATGGCCCGCGCGGTCGACCGCGCCGGGCCGCTGGGCTGGGCTGACGAACGCGTGGGGCAGGTGGTCGCCGATCCGCTCTCGCATGGCGACGTGATCCTGGCACGCAAGGACGCGCCCGCCAGCTATCACCTGGCGGTGACGGTCGACGACGCGGCGCAAGGGGTGACCGACGTGGTGCGCGGCGTCGACCTGTTCGAGGCGACGCATGTCCACCGCCTGCTCCAGGCGCTGCTGGGCCTGCCGACGCCGCTTTACCACCATCATCCGCTGATCGTCGGCGCGGACGGCCAGCGTCTGGCCAAGCGGCACGGAGCGCCCGCGCTGGCGGCGATGCGGGAGGGCGGGCAGGACGGTCGCGCGCTGGCCGACGCGCTGCGGCGCAATATGCTTCCTGCTGGATTTCGGCTGGGGGAGGCGTAAGCTCAGGCGCATGACCACTTTTCTCGTGATCCTGCTGATCGCGGCGATGCTCGCCACCCTGGTCGCGCTGGTGCGCGGCATCATCTCGTTCCTGCAGGAGGCGACGGCCGAGGCGAAAGGGGAGGGACCGACCGCGTCGCAGCTGAAATCCAACCGGATGATGCAGCAGCGCATCTTCTTCCAGGCGCTGGCGATCACCGTCGTCGTGCTGTTGCTGTTCATGGCCGGGCGGACCTGATCCCGTGGTCAAGCTGACGAAGATCTACACCCGCACCGGGGACGAGGGCACGACCGGGCTGGTCGACGGATCGCGCCGGTCCAAGGCCGAGCCCCGCATGGTCGCGATCGGCGAGGTGGACGAGGCGAACAGCGCGATCGGCGTCGCGCTGCTGTCGGTGGAAGGGCCGCTGGCCGCGCAACTGACCATGATCCAGAACGACCTGTTCGACCTCGGTGCCGACTTGGCGACACCCGGCGAGATCGAGGGTGCGCTTCGCATCATCCCCGAACAGGTCGCGCGGCTGGAGGCGGAGATCGACGCGATGAATGCCGTGCTGTCGCCGCTGACCAGCTTCATCCTGCCGGGCGGCAGCGCGGCCTCGGCGCATCTGCACCTGGCGCGTGCCATTGCACGCCGCGCCGAACGCGCCGCCGTCGGCCTGGCGGAGCAGGAGCCGATCAACCTGCCCGCGCTCGGCTATCTGAACCGTTTGTCAGATTGGTTGTTTGTCGCGGCGCGTGCGATGAACCAAAGCGGCGCATCGGACGTTCTTTGGGTTCCAGGAGGGGCGCGCGTGGTACGGTAAAGGGCCGACCGGGCTCCCCATTATTCCGGGGAGCGCCCAATGCCGACCCTTTTTCCGTCCTCTGCGGCGATCCCGATACCTTCTGATTCTCTGTCATCCCGCTATCAGGCGGTGCGCGGGCTGACCCTCGCCCTGGCCGCGCCACTGTCCGACGCGGATGCCACCATCCAGTCGATGCCGGATGCCTCGCCCGCCAAGTGGCATATGGCGCACACCACCTGGTTCTTCGAAACCTTCGTGCTGCGCGACCATGTCGCCGGTTATGCGCTGCACGATCCGCGTTTTCCGTTCCTGTTCAACAGCTATTACGAGGCGGAGGGCAAGCGCCATGCGCGCCACCGTCGCGGCATGATCACTCGCCCGACGCTGGACGAGGTGCGTGCCTATCGCGCCCATGTCGATGCGGCGATGCTGGCGGCGTTGCCCGACCTGCCGCACGAAGCACGCGAGCTGGTAGCGCTGGGATGCCATCACGAGGAGCAGCATCAGGAACTGTTCGTCACCGACATCCTGCACCTGTTTTCCGAAAATCCGCTCGAGCCCGCGCTCTTCAGCCCCGAGGCGAAGACGCCGGTGGCGATGCCGGGCCCGATCGGCTGGATCGAGGGGCGGTCCGGGATCGTCGAGGTCGGCCATGCCGGCAAAGGCTTCGCCTTCGATTGCGAGGGGCCGCGTCACCAGGCGCTGCTCCACCCGCACGCCATCGCAGATCGTACCGTCACCAATGCCGAATGGATCCGGTTCATCGAGGATGGCGGCTATCGCGATCCGCGCCTGTGGCTGTCGGATGGCTGGGCCTGGGTCAAGGCGGAGGGGATCACTGCGCCGCTCTATTGGGAGGAGCGTGACGGCGGCTGGACCCGCTTCGGGCTGGATGGACGCCGCGCGGTCGACCCCGCCGCGCCGGTCACCCATGTCAGCTTCTACGAGGCGGATGCCTATGCCGCCTGGGCTGGCGCGCGCCTGCCGACCGAATCCGAGTGGGAAGCTGCGGCGGCCGCGCATGACGCGGCGGGTGGCAACCAGCTCGACGGTGCGGGTGCGATCGAGCCGCGTCCGTCACCCGGCGGTCCGGCCTTTTTCGGCGATGTCTGGGAATGGACCGGCAGCGCGTACCGCCCCTATCCCTGCTTCCGCCCCGTCGAGGGCGCGGTCGGCGAGTACAACGGCAAGTTCATGAACGGGCAGTTCGTGCTGCGCGGCGGCAGCTGCGCCACGCCGCGCGGCCATGCCCGCGCCTCTTACCGCAACTTCTTCTATCCCCATCAGCGCTGGCAATTCACCGGCGTTCGCCTGGCAAAGGACCTGTAATCATGCTGAAGCCCGAGATCGAGGACGGCCAGATGTCGCTGGCCGACCCCGCCTTCCGCGCCGACGTCCTTGCCGGGCTGGAGCGTCGTCCGCGTGCCATCCCCGCGCGCTGGTTCTACGACCGCAAGGGGTCGGAGCTGTTCGAGGCGATCACCGACCTGCCGGAATATTATCCGACCCGGACCGAGACGGCGATCCTGAAGACCATGTGCCCCGACCTGATCGCGCATGTCGGCACCGGCCGTGCGGTCGTCGAGTTCGGTTCGGGATCGTCGACCAAGACGCCGGTCCTGCTGCGCTGTGTCGAGCCGTCGGCCTATGTGCCGATCGACATTTCGGGCGACTTCCTGCGGGAATCCTCGCGCAACCTGCAACAGGCGTTCCCGGACCTGCCGATCCACCCGCTGGAAGGCGACTTCATGCGCCCGCTCGCGCTGCCCGCGATGGTCGCCGATGCGCCCAAGCTGGGCTTTTTCCCCGGCTCGACCATCGGCAACATGACGCCCGCCATGGCGACCGATCTGTTGCGCGCCATGCGCGGCTCGCTGGGCGAGGGGGCGATGCTGCTGATCGGCATGGACCGGACCAAGCCGAGTGACGTGCTGGTCCCGGCTTATGACGATGCGCAAGGGGTGACGGCGGCGTTCAACCGCAACCTGCTCGACCGGATCAATCGCGAGCTCGACGGCACCATCCCGGTCGAGGCGTTCCGCCACAAGGCGGTGTGGAATGATGATCGCTCGCGGATCGAGATGCATCTGGCCGCCGAGGAGGATGTCGCCTTCACGATCGAGGGGCGCCCCTTCGCCATGTCCACCGGCGAGACGATCCATACGGAGAACAGCCACAAATATGGCCCGCGCGACGCCAAGATCCTGCTGCGCGCCGGGGGCTGGACCCCGATCATGGACTGGACGGACCCGGATCAGCTGTTCTCGGTCTATCTGGCCGAAGCGCAATCGGTTCGTCCCGCGCCATGACCGTTCTGGCTTACAGGAATAAACCAAAAGTAATTTTGATTAAATTAAGGCGTCTTTTTGAAATTTTGGACGTTCGAGAAGCTGGCTGGGCCAAGGCTTCAAAAAAAAGACCTTGTGCTTCGCCCTGTGAAGAGTTTGTAAGTCGGTTACGAAACGACGGAAAACTCTTCATGGTTCCTGACCGGGAGGAGCATGATGACTGAAAGCGAACAGCTGCTCGACGCCTTGGATGCGCGAGTTGAGCGCCGCAACCAGCGGCGGGATTTCTTCAAGACAGCGATGGGAGCGGCGGCGGCAGGCGTCACCGCCTTTACCCTGGCCAGCAAGGCCGGGGCCCAATCGACCGTAACCGACGCCGATGTCCTGAACTTCGCGCTGAACCTCGAATATCTCGAAGCGCAATTCTATGCCTTCGCGGCCAACGGCACGGGGCTCGCCTCCAGCCAGCTGACCGGTACGGGTACGCAAGGCGCGGTGACCGGCGGTCGCAAGGTGAACTTCACCGACCCGGTCGTCGCCCGGTACGCCCAGGAGATCGCAGCGGACGAGGCGGCGCATGTCGCCTTCCTGCGCACCGCGCTCGGCACGGCGGCGGTCGCGCAGCCCGCGATCAACATCTCCGGCGATGCCGATGGCGCCTTCACGGCGGCGGCGCGTGCGGCCGGGGTCGTGTCGTCCACCGGCACCTTCGACCCTTATGCCTCGGACGAGAATTTCCTTCTCGGCGCCTATATCTTCGAGGATGTCGGCGTGACCGCCTATAAGGGCGCCTCGCCGCTGATCAGCAACAAGACCTTCCTCCAGGCCGCCGCCGGTATTCTGGCGGTCGAGGCATATCATGCCGCGATGGTGCGCGGTGCGCTCTATGCCAAGGGAATGCAGACGCCTGCGCTGATCACCGCCGCCGGGCAGATTTCCGACGCGCGCGACAGCCTGGACGGCACGAGCGACCTCGATCAGGGCATCGCCGCCCAGACGATCAACGGCCAGCTGGTGTCCAACATCGTTCCGCTCGATACCAATGGCATCGCGTACAGCCGCACGCCGGGCCAGGTCCTCAACATCGTCTATCTGAACCGTGCGTCCGTCACGCTGGGTGGGTTCTTCCCCGCCGGTGTCAACGGCAACGTGCGCGCCAGCGCGGCGAACTGATCCCTTTTTTTCCTCCTCTGGAGAGGATTTTCATCATGAGCGAAGAACGCTTCATCCTCGATGTGATCGAAGAGGCCTCGGCCAAGCGCCGGTCCGATCGCCGCCGTTTCATGCGCATGGCCGCCGGTGCGGGGGCCGTGGGTGGCCTGGCCATGCTGGGTGCCTGTAACAATGACGACGACAATGTCATCGTCGTGCCGACCCCGACGCCGACTGCCGCCGCGACCGGATCGGTCACCGATGCCGACGTGCTGAACTTCGCGCTTCAGCTCGAATATCTCGAAGCGCAGTTCTACAGCTATGCCGCCTTCGGCACGGGTATCAACAGCGCGCTGCAGAGCGGTGTCGGCACGCAGGGCACCGTCGTGACCAGCACCAGCGGACAGCCGCGCCAGGTCGCGTTTCAGGATCCGATCGTCGCGCAATATGCGCGTGAGATCGCCTATGACGAGATTGCGCACGTCAACTTCCTGCGCAGCGCGCTGGGATCGTCGGCGGTGGCGCAGCCCGCGCTCAACCTGTCGGGCGATGCCAACGGCGCCTTCACGGCGGCGGCCCGCGCGGCCGGTGTCGTGTCGTCGACCGGCACCTTCGACCCTTACGCCTCGGACGAGAACTTCCTGCTCGCGGCGTATATCTTCGAGGACGTCGGGGTGACCGCCTATATGGGCGGTGTTGCCCTGCTGACCAACAAGACCTTTATCGAGGCGGCGGCGGGCATCCATGCGGCCGAGGCCTATCATGCGGGCCTGGTCCGCTCGGTCCTGTATCGCAAGGGGCTGAGCAACGCGGCGCTGATCACCGCGGCGGGGCAGATCTCCGACGCGCGCGACAGCCTGGACGGGTCGACCGATCTCGACCAGGGCATCGTGGCGACGGTGAACGGTACCCAGACGGCCAACATCGTCCCCGCCGATTCCAACGCGATCGCCTTTGTCCGCACGCCGCAGCAGGTGCTGAACGTCGTGTATCTGAACAAGGCGGCGGTGACCGGCGGCGGCTTCTTCCCCAACGGCCTGAACGGCAACGTGCGCACCAGCGCCGCCAGCGGCTGATACGGGCGACATGGGGCGACACGGGCGGTGGGCTTTTCCTTTTCCCAAGAGGGAAGGGCAAGCCCACCGACCCGATGCCTATCCCTCCCAAGGGTTCCTTGCCCCGATCGGTTTCCAGTCCCCTGGCCGGTCGGGGTTCTTCTTGTCCGGGGCGGAGCGGACAGGATGACCGCAAAACCCCTTCTTATCCGCCGCGAAGTCGATTATGACGGTGGCATCCCCGGGGGAGCGCTGGCCTGCGCTTGAGAGGGGGGCAAGAGCCCCTGACCCGCTGAACCTGATCCGGCTGACACCGGCGTAGGGAGGGAGCGGCCCCGTCTCTCATGGTCCGTTTCCTCCGCATGGAGTGGACTATGGCAGATATCCCCGCAAAGGCCGAGATTGGCGTGACCACCGGCCCCATTCGTGGTTCCAAGAAGATTCACGTCGGCCCCTTGGGCGTCGCGATGCGTGAAATCCATCTCGACCCGTCATCCGGCGAGCCGCCGCTGCGCGTGTACGACACCAGCGGTCCCTATACCGATCCGACCGCGCGTATCGACATCATGGCGGGCCTGCCGCAGATCCGCCGCGACTGGATCGAGGGGCGCGGCGATGTCGAGGCCTATGACGGCCGCGAACTCCGTCCCGAGGACAATGGCCAGCTCGGCCCCGACCGGTCGGGCGGCGTGCCGCAATTCCCGCGCACCGGGCTCAACCGGCCACTGCGCGCGCGTGCGGGCATGAACGTCAGCCAGATGCACTATGCCCGCCGAGGCATCATCACGCCCGAGATGGAATATGTCGCGACCCGCGAGAATCTGGGCCGCGAGATGCTCCGCGAATATGTCCGCGACGGCGAGAGCTTCGGCGCGGAAATCCCCGACTACGTGACGCCCGAATTCGTCCGCGACGAAGTGGCGCGCGGCCGGGCGATCATTCCCAACAACATCAACCACCCCGAATCCGAGCCGATGGCGATCGGCCGCAACTTCCTGGTCAAGATCAACGCCAATATTGGCAACTCGGCGGTCGCCAGCAATGTGGCGTCCGAGGTCGACAAGCTGGTCTGGTCGATCCGCTGGGGCGCGGACACGGTCATGGACCTGTCGACGGGGCGCAACATCCACGACACGCGCGAATGGATCATCCGCAACTCGCCCGTGCCGATCGGCACCGTCCCCATCTATCAGGCGCTGGAAAAGGTCGGCGGCATCGCCGAGGAACTGACCTGGGAGATCTTCCGTGACACGCTGATCGAACAGGCCGAGCAGGGCGTCGACTATTTCACCATCCATGCGGGCGTGCGCCTGCCCTATATCCCGCTGACCGCCAAGCGCGTCACCGGCATCGTGTCGCGCGGCGGCTCGATCATGGCGAAATGGTGCCTGGCGCATCACAAGGAGTCGTTCCTCTACGAACGCTTCGACGAGATCACCGAGATCATGAAGGCCTATGACATCGCCTATTCGCTGGGCGACGGCCTGCGCCCCGGCGCGATCGCCGACGCCAATGACGAGGCACAGTTCGCCGAACTCTACACGCTGGGCGAGCTGACCAAGCGCGCCTGGGCGCAGGACGTGCAGGTCATGATCGAGGGGCCGGGCCATGTGCCGATGCACAAGATCAAGCAGAATATGGAAAAGCAGCTAGAGGCGTGCGGCGAGGCGCCCTTCTACACGCTCGGGCCGCTGACCACCGACATTGCGCCGGGCTATGATCATATCACCAGCGGCATCGGCGCCGCGATGATCGGCTGGTACGGCACGGCGATGCTCTGCTACGTCACGCCCAAGGAGCATCTGGGCCTGCCCGACCGCGACGATGTGAAGGTCGGCGTGGTGACCTACAAGCTGGCCGCCCACGCCGCCGACCTGGCCAAGGGACACCCGGCGGCCAAGATGCGCGACGACGCGCTGAGCCGCGCCCGCTTCGAGTTCCGCTGGCGCGACCAGTTCAACCTGTCGCTCGACCCCGACACGGCGGAATCCTACCACGACCAGACGCTCCCGGCGGAGGGCGCCAAGACCGCGCATTTCTGTTCGATGTGCGGCCCGAAATTCTGCTCGATGAAGATTACCCAAGAGGTTCGGGAATTCGCGGCCAAGCAGAACGCGCCGGTCGAAACCTTCGTCGCGGCCGAGGACGCCGAGGCGGGGAAGCAGGAAATGAGCGAACGGTTCCGCGAGAAGGGCGGGGAGGTTTACCTGCCGGCGGAATGAGGCTGTTTAATCAGTCTGAATCAGACAACATTGAATGCCGCTTCTCGAAGGATTGATATTTGGCCGGAAGGGGAACTCCTTTCGGCCAATATCCTATTCCCTTCAAATTCAAGAAGCGCTTTGAGCGCCAAAGGTTTGTGCCAAAAACCTTGGTTTTGTCGGTGCCTGGAAAATGAAATCCCCGGCTTTCGAGCCGATCCATCAGCTCACGGCGCGATAGCGGCTTACCCGCCTCGGCGATAACCGCTTCGGCCGCATCCATCACGTTTTTGAGCTCTGCGCCTGTCAAGCGGTGACGCGCAGACTCAGGTGCTTCTAGGGATAGCTCGTAATTCGCGTGGTCTGTGCGATTTAGAGTGTGAGCCTCGAGTCGCAGATAATCCGCAATGAGATTTTCCACCAGTTTGAGTTCCTGACGAAGTCTCTCTCGGCGTTCATATGCTTGGCGCAGAAGCTCGTCCATGCTCATTTCCTCGCAGCCAATGCCTAATAAGGGCTAATAGTCACACTTTACAAGATTTGGACTCGAAAGAGTGTTGACGTGAGTGCTGCGTGATGTATGTATGAGTCGGGTTATCAGAATCTTAAGGAGTGCCCAGAAGCTCAACATGGAAGCCCGGCAATGCCGGAGAAGCGAAGATGGCCGACCTTTCGGCCGGCCTTCCCGTTGGCTCAACGTCGATGCGACGCGAAACCTCTGTAGTAGCATATTGAGAATCGCATGCTCCGACGCTTGGGTCAACCCCAATCCAATCACGGAGACGTTCCATGGCCGATCAGGCAATGCGTGACGACGGCAAGATGTATATCTTCCGTCAGTGCATCACGCTTCGGAACGGGAAGCGGATTTGCAAGCCCAACGGGCAAGCATTCCGCATCCCGGTGAACGATAACGACAACAGGTAAAATATTGAGCCGACGTCGTAAGACGTCGGCTCAATAATGATACCGACACTGCGCCACTTGCAGCACCTGCTCGTCACCGCTGCCCGCGACCCGGTACACCAGCCGATGTTCATGGCTGATCCGGCGCGACCACCAGCCTGACAGGTTGCCGCCCAGCGGTTCGGGCTTGCCGGTCCCCTTGAACGGGTGACGACGGCATTCCTCGATCAGGGCATTGAGCTTGTCGCAGAGCTTGGCGTCATGGTCCTGCCAATGGCGATAATCGTCCCACGCCGTTGGCCAGAAGGCCACTCTCACGGAAAGGGCACGCCTTCGTCGCCCGCCTCGAACCCGCGCACCGCGTCCAGCAGGCGTTCGGCGTTCTTGGGCGATTGCAGCAGGTACAGCGTCTCTTCGATCGACGCCCATTCGCTGGCCGAGATCAGCACGGCGCCTTCACCCCGCTGGCGGGTGATCGCCATGGGCGCGCGGTCGGCGACGACCTTGTCGATCATCGCCTCCAGATTTTCGGCCGCTTCGTCATAGGAGACTGCCTGCATGGGGCCATGCTCTCCTACGCTATGCCGAACGTCAACCTCACCGCTTCCGCACGAACTCCGCCCTCAGCACCAACCCCTTGATCCCGTCGAACTTGCAGTCGATTTCCTGCGCGTCGCCGGTCAGGCGGATGGACTTGATCAGGGTGCCGCGCTTCAACGTCTGGCCTGCGCCCTTGACGGTCAGGTCCTTGATCAGCGTCACCTGATCCCCGTCGCTCAGGACGTTGCCGACCGAGTCCCGCACCACGATCGCATCGTCATCGCTGGCCGTCCCGCCCTTTGCGGCGGCGTCGGCGGCGCTGATCCATTCGCCGGTCGCTTCGTCATACACATATTCGTCGTCGGCCATTGCGCGTCTTCCTTGTCCGATAGGGGAATGGCGGCGCTATGCGCGCTCGGTCGAAATGATGCCAGTGTGATTACAGATGCAATTCAGGACAGCGGCCGCAACGCCCAGTCGATCGGTTCGCGGCCATGCTCGACCAGAAAGGCGTTGGCCTTGGAAAAGGGTTTTGATCCGAAGAAGCCGCCCCGCGCCGACAGGGGCGAGGGGTGGACGGAGGTCAGGACGCAGTGCCGCCCCGCGCCCATCTCGCGCACGAACCCCGCCTTCTTCTGGGCATAGGCGCCCCACAGGATGAAGACGACCGGTTCGGGCCTGGCGGCGACGGCGCGGATCACGGCGTCGGTGAAGCGCTCCCACCCGCGCCCCTGATGCGACGCGGCCTGCCCCATGCGCACGGTTAGCACCGAGTTGAGCAGCAGCACCCCCTGCCGCGCCCAATGGTCGAGCAGCCCGTGGGCGGGCGGGGTCAGCCCCAGGTCGGTCGCCATTTCCTTGTAGATGTTGACCAGGCTGGGCGGCGGCCGCACACCGGGCTGCACCGAAAAGGCCAGGCCATGCGCCTGACCCTCGCCATGATAGGGGTCCTGCCCCAGGATCACGACGCGCACCTGGTCCAGCGGGGTCAGGTCCAGCGCGCGAAACCACTCGGTGGGGCGGGGAAAGACGCGCTGGCCGCTGGCGCGTTCCTCGGCCAGGAAGGTCTTGAGCGCCTGCATATAGGGCTCGTCGAACTCGGACCGCAGGGGCTCGAGCCAGCTTTCGTGCAAGCGGATATCACTCATGCGGATTGTCTTGCCGTTGGTGGTCGACTGGCGCAACCGGCGTCGGTCATAATCGTTATGCAACCGATATGGTCGCCATTCCGGCGGCCGCCTATCTGGAGGAACAGGATCATGCAGCGTTCCACGATCGCCCTGGCCGTCTTGGCCGCGGCCCTGCCGCTGGCGGCATGCGGCTCGTCGAGCGAACCCGCCACCAATGTCGCGGCGACCGCGACGGCCAACGGCACCGAAATGAGCGCCGACACGCTGGGCGCCAAGATCCGCGCCCTGCCCGAGGGCCAGCGTCGTGGCACCCTGTTCCGCGCGATCCGCGATGCCGGGCCGTCGGGGGCGAGCTGCCAGTCGATCACCGCCATGCAGGAGGCGGCACCGACCAACGGCAACCCGACTTGGAACGCCGTCTGCGACGATACGACCCAGTGGTCGATCGTGTTGACCGCCGACCAGTCGGCCAGCGTCACCGGCCCGGGCCCGGTCACGATCAAGAAGTAACCGCGCCAGGAGCTCGACCGTGCGGGGCGTCGCCGCCCGGCCGGTCGAGCCTGGCCAGCGTGGCATCGTCGGCCTGTCCGTCAAAGAACCGGTCGAGCCCGGCGCGGAACGGCGCCGGATCGGCGGCCACGGCGGCGAACAGGGTCAGCGAGGAGCGCAGCTTCATCGCGTCGATCGCGCCGAAGATCGCCTCCGCCGACCCCGGTGCCGCCATGGCCGCGTCCAATGCATCGTGCAGGCGCGGGCCAAGCAGCGGATGCGCCAGATAGGCGCGCGCCTCTGCCGCATCGCGGATCGCGTAGAATTGCGCGGTCGGGCTGCGGCCCAGCCCGGCGATCTGCGGGAACAGGAACCACATCCAGTGGCTCTGCTTCCGTCCGCGTCGCAATTCGGCGATCGCGTTGGAATAAGTGGACGTTTGCGCCTCGACAAAGCGGGCGAGCGCGGCATCATGATCGGGCGGACGGGTCATGAGCTGGCAACCGGCCATGACGTCGAAGCGTTCCGTGACAAGACTGTCCCAGGAGAGTGCAATGCGCCGTTTCGCCTTCCTTGCCCCCTTGGCTCTCCTCGCGCTGTCGGCGTGTGGCGGCGGTGGCGGGGATTCCGATTCGGATGTCGCGCCCGGCAACTTCACCCCGCCCGGCACTGCACGGCCGACACCGATGCCCGGCGTGGCGCAGGTCAACCCGCTGACCGCCTATATCGGCCATTATCCCGGCGACGCGGTGGACGGCGTGACCTTCTTCGACCGTACCGAAGTGGCAAGCGCGCTGCACGACGCGGTGGGTGATCAGCAACTGGTGAAGCGGATCATGTCGCGCGGCGCGGTGACGGTGCCAATCTTCCGCCGCGGCGAAGAGGCGATCGGCGCGCATGGCTGCACCCCGCATGACTGTTCGGACAACAACTGGATGGTCGAGATCAATCTGAAATCGTCCAAGGCGCGGGTCTGCTATCACGACCGCGAGACGATGGGCGACCACAGCCAATGGTATATGGGCGGCGCGCCGGTGACCCAGCCGGGGGAATGCCCGTAGGCTTACGGTTTCTCCGACTGCGACAGGTTGGAAGGGGGGCAGCGCCTCAACTCAAGCACGCCCCTCCCGCAGGCGGGAGGGGATGGGGGAGGGAAAGCCACAGGCGAAAGGCTCGGTGAGACCCCATGCCCTCCCCCAACCCCTCCCGCTTGCGGGAGGGGAGAATACGAAGCGGTGGATATACCGCTCTGCCGGAGCCTTTCCGGATACTTAGAACGTATAGGCCAAGCCCAGGGCGCTCAGCCACTGGCTGCGCGATCCGGCCTGCGACACGATCGGGCTGTCGCCGAAATCGCCAACCACCCGGCCATAGGTCAGGCCGCCGACGACCTTCCAACCCTTCAGCAGGTTGCCGGTGATCGAATAGGTGGCCAGGCCGCCGATTGACCAGTCCTTCCACCCTCCGCGCGCATTATAGACGGGCAGGCCGCTCGCCGCGCTCTGATCGGGGGTGATCGAGTAATAACGACGGGCATAACCACGCCCGACCCGCTCGGCGGTGGCGAACAGCCCGACCGCCGCCTTGGTCGACAGCGGCGTGAAATAATTGACCGATGGCTGCCAGATGCCGCTGTCATGCACGCCGGTCACGTCGTGGCGATAGCTGAGCGAGACGGACAGGCGGTCATAGGGGCTGGTGACGACGCCGATCTTGCCGATGCCGACATAGCCGCCCAGCTCGACCGCCGCGCCGATCTTGCCCAGCGCGCGAACGCGGCTGTCGTCGATCTGCGAGGGGGCAGTGCGGTCCAGGTTCACGACGCCGATCGGTCCCGCCTGGATATCCCAGTCGCGATTCGCCTTGTCGCCGATCAGGTCGACCGACAGGCGGTTGCCGATATAGGTGATGGTATGCCCGTCGATATAGGCGAGCGCGGCGGGGGCGGGGGTGAACTGATAGTCGTTCGACCCTTCGTAATCCGGCAGATAGGCCGCCGCCAGACCGACGGTAATGGTGTTCTTGCCCAGCTGGCCTGTCATTTCGGCAGCGGCGGGGCTGGTGGGGACGGATGTGTCCTGCGCCATGGCAGGCACCGACAGGGAAAGCGCGCCCATGGCGATCAGCGGGGCGTAAACGCGCGGGAAAAGGCGCAAGACGGAAAACTCCCTGAATGGATTATCCGAAATGCAACGCCACGGTAACGATTTCGCTCCGGCGCCGAAGCCTAGAAGATATAACGCATTTTGATCTGTTGTGTTTCGGCCACAGAATCGAGCGTGAAGCGCGCTGCGGCAAAGCGCGGCGGGCCGAAGCGGATCACCGGATTGCGCGAAAAACCGAAACCTTCGCGGGGGATGCCGGCCAGCGTGTCGAGCTTGGCGTTGCTGTTCTCGTCATGGATGACCGCTGCGGCATAATTGCCATGCGGCAACCCGTCGAGGTGCAGGCCGCGCTGCCCGGCGGGCACCGAACGGGTCAGGGCGCGGGCATCGTCGACACAGGCGGGGAAATTGTCCGGATCGGCGGTCAGGCAGAGGCGGATCAGCCCCTTGGTCGAGCGAAGCTGGTCAATCCCGATGTCCAGCCGGCTGACCGGTGCCGCGCCGATCAGCGGGAAGGCGGTCAGGGGCAGGGCGGCCAGCAGCAGCGCCACGCCGCGCGGCCTGCGCATGGGCACGCGCGAAGTCGCCAAGGCCCCGGTCCGTTCCACATACTCGGTCCCAGAAACGGAAATAGAGTCCATAATTGCACCCATATTGCTCATGATGCCGTTGGTGGTGGCTGGCGGTGATGAGCCACCCCCCCAGGTGCCCCTGCCACATGAAACGGGGAAAGATTTCCCATCCCATATGGTTGGTCACGCCCATAACGGTCATGATCGTCAGGACCAAGCCGAGCGCGCCGATGTGAATCGGAATCAGAAAGACGAGTAGCGGAATTACCACAGCGCCGGTCACCGCCTCGATCGGATGAAACGCCATCGCGGCCCAGGCGGTCGGCGGGCGGCTGGCATGGTGGACGGCATGCGCGGCCTTGAAGACGGCCGGGCGGTGCATCCAGCGATGCGTCCAGTAGAACCAGGTGTCGTGCGCAAAGAGATACAGCAGCACCGACACCGGCCAGTACCAGAGCGGATAGCTGTGGAGGTCGGCATAGATTTGGGTCCACCCGCGATTCTGCCAGCCCCAGGCGACGATCCCGGCGGGCACGCCGTAGATCGCGGCGGAGGCCAGGCTCCACCAGATCTCGCGTCGGATCTGCGGATCGAGCCCGGCATACAGGTTCGGATGCCGCGCCCGCGTCGCCAGCGCAAACGCCCCCGATGCCAGCAGATAGCGGACACCGACGATCAGCGTCATGGCGATGGCGGACAGGATCAGGGCAAGCGTCACGGGGGCCTTGTACCCTATCGGAGGCGGGGCTTGAACCGTGAACCTCGGATGCGCGGCCTTTTGTTCGCGCGGGGGCGCGGAGAGGTTCGGAAGGGCGGCGGCCTTGGGCGTCCATTGGGCGTTCGCCTGTGCCGCACCGTCGATGATGGGATGGCCTGTCGGTCGGGGGCTTCCCCTCCGCGTCTCCACGCGAACACGACCTCCACCTCCGTTCAGGCTGAGCGAAGTCGAAGCCTACGCCTCACCCTATCGGCGAGCGCATCCCGTGCACTTCGACTTCGCTCAGTGCGAACGGAGGTTGGGCAAGGGGAGGATCACCCCCGGTGGAAAATCAGGATCGTCCGGTCGTGATAGACCCCCTCGACCGGCGCGCCGTAACCCAGCTTCTCCGCCAGCCGGATCGAAGCCATATTCCCCGGATCGATGATGCAGCAGGTCCGCCCGATCCCCTGCGCCTCCGCCCAGCCGAGCACCGTGCTCATGGCCTCGCCCGCATAGCCCTTGCCCTGCGCCGCCGGGACCAGCGTCCACCCCGCCTCGGGCACGGTCAGCTCGGGCGCGATCGCACGCCGCGACTCGAGCAGGCCGATGTCGCCCACCACCTGCCCCGTCGTACGATCGCATACCACCCAGGCGCCATATCCGAACACCGTCCAGCAGCCGACCGACCGCAACAGGCGAATCCACACATCCTCGCGCGCACGCGGCTTGCCGCCGATCATCCCGTACACCGCCGGGTCGGCCCACATCGCGGCCAGCGCGTCGAGATCGTCGGGGTGATGGCCGCGCAAGGTCAGCCGCTCGGTGGTCAGGGTCGGGGCGCTCATGCGCCGCAGCTTAGCTCGCGTCGCGGATCACCGCCAGAAACGCCTCGCCATACGCATCCAGCTTGCGCGCGCCGATGCCCGACAGCAGCGACAGCGCCGCGCGGCCGGTGGGCCGCTGGGCCGCCATGTCGCGCAGCACCGAATCGTGGAAGATGACGTAAGGCGGCACCCCGGCTTCCTGCGCCAGCTCGCGCCGCTTCGCGCGCAACGCCTCGAACAGCGGATTGTCGGCCGGATTGGCGGCAACCGGTGCGGCGCGGCGACCCTTCTTCTCGCGCTTGGGGGGCACGACCAGCGACAACCGCGCCTCGCCCTTGATCAGCGCGCGCGCGGCGGGGCCGAATTCCAGCCCGCCATGAGGATTGGTGCGCAGGGCATCGCGCAGCAGCAGCGCACGGTGGACGGGCTTCAACAGCGCGACCTCGTCGCCCGACACGATATTCCACACCGACAGCGCCTCATGCCCGTTCATCAGGCTGCGCTCGTTCGACTGGCCGGTCAGCACCTGCTCGATATACCCCGCGCCGAACATCTGGCCGGTCCGAAACACGGCGGAGAGGAATTTCTGCGCGGTGGTCGTCGCATCGACCGCGTCGGGCGACCCGAGGCAGTTGTCGCAGTTGCCGCAATCCTCGGGCAGGTCCTCGCCGAAATGGCGCAGCAGGATACGCCTGCGGCACCCGCCCGTCTCGACCAGCGCCCCCAGCGCGGCCAACCGGGTGCGCTCGCCCGCCTGCCGCTCGGGTTCGACCTCGGCCATGCGCTGCCTTGCGCGGGCGAAGTCGTCGGCGCCCCAGAACAGATGGGCCACCGACGGATCGCCGTCGCGCCCCGCACGCCCCGTTTCCTGATAATAGGCCTCGATCGATTTCGGCAGGCCCGCATGGGCGACGAAGCGGACGTCCGGCTTGTCGATGCCCATGCCGAAGGCGACCGTGGCACAGATCACCATATCCTCGGACGCCACGAAATCCGCCTGGTTCTTCGCGCGCACGGCGGGGTCCAGCCCGGCATGATAGGCCCGCACCGGGCGGCCGGTCCGCGCCAGCGCCTCGGCCAGCTTCTCGGTCGCGGCGCGCGTCTGGGCATAGACGATGCCGGGGCCGGGCGTGTCGGCGACCACCCGCGCGATCTGCTGGTTCACATTGGCCTTGGGGCTGATCGCATAGCGGATATTGGGCCGGTCGAAGCCCGAGACGATCATCCCCTCGACCGGGATGCCCAGCTGCTTGGCGATGTCGGCGCGGGTATGCGCGTCGGCGGTCGCGGTCAGCGCAAGCCGGGGCACCTCCGGAAAGGCATCCATCAACGGCTCGAGCAGGCGATAGTCGGGGCGGAAGTCGTGGCCCCACTCGCTGACGCAGTGCGCCTCGTCGATCGCGAACAGGCTGAGCGGCGCGGAGCCGAGCAGTTCGCGGAAATGCCCGGACGAAGCGCGCTCGGGCGCGACGTACAACAGGTCGAGCTGGCCGTCGCGGAAGCGGGCGATCGTCTCGGCCCGGTTCTGGTCGACACTGGTCAGCGTGGCGGCGCGGATGCCCACCGCCTCGGCCGCGCGCAACTGGTCGTGCATCAGCGCGATCAGCGGGCTGACCACGACGCAGCACCCCTCCATCATCACCGAGGGCAGCTGATAGCAGAGCGACTTGCCTGCACCGGTCGGCATCACCGCCAGCGTCCGCTGGCGGTTCAGCACGCGGTCGACCACCTGTTCCTGCACACCCCGGAACTGGTTGTACCCGAAAACTTCGTGGAGCTTGGCAAGGGGGTCGACGACCATCGGCGTGCATGTAGCGAGGGTGTCGGGGCGGGGAAAGGGCGGGGGGCGGTTTTCGAGCGTTTGAAGACGCGGCCGACCGGGCAGGAAGCGCCGGGCGTCGATAGTATGACGATACCTGGAAACATCCGCCCTCTCCGGGGGTTCTGAACCTCCGTATTCCGAAACCGAAAGAGGAGATGTTCCATGAACACCGACACGATGAATGGTGCGGCCACCGACTTCGGCGGCAAGGTGAAGCAGGGCATGGGCGCGATGCTGGGCGACAAGACCATGGAAGCCGAGGGCAAGGGCGAGCAGCTGGGCGGCAAGGCGCAAAAGGCGTTCGGCGATGCCAAGACCAGCGTCGACCAGTCGGTTCGTCCGCTGCTGGACCAGGCGCGTCAGTTCGTGAAGGATCGCCCCTTCGCCTCGGCGGCGCTGGGTGGTGTACTGGGCCTCGCGATCCTGAACACGCTGCGCGGCAAGTAAGCCGGGCTACCAGCGTCCGAAAGGGGCGGTGCGGCGGGTCCGCGCCGCCCTTTTTCCATGGGCGACGCCATGAGATAAATTCCGATCTGCCCCGATAACGCATGATTTGTCGATGTCGTCACCGGCCGATAGCAAAGCCTCCGGCGATGCGGCCGGAGGGGCCGTATCACGGCGCGGGAGATACGGAAGTGACGCGGTTTGGATGGATCGCCCCTTTTCTCATGATCGGTTTCGCCGGGAACATGCCCGGTCAGGTCGAAAAGCCGGTCGCGGTGCCCAAGGTGGAGCGCGAGGGCGTGTGGCAGCCGACCGACGGCGGCACGCAGATACCGCTCTGGGCCGCCGATGTGCCGCTGGCCAAGCCCGACAGCGGCGATCATCCCGAGGCAACGGGCAACGGTTCCCCCTTGGTCGGTGGCCGGAAGTGGCATTGGGCAAGTTACGTCACGCGTCCGACGATGACCCTTTATCGTCCTCGCGGGCGAAACACCGGGACGGCGATGCTCGTCATACCGGGAGGGGGCTTCTATGCCGTGGCAACCGATCTGGAAGGCACCGAAATCTGCGACTGGGTGGTTCGTCAGGGGATGACCTGCGCCATGCTGAAGTACCGGACGCCGCAAGTCTGGCCGAGGGTCGATGGGCGGCAGCAGCGGCCCGGGATATTGCTCGGCCTGGAAGATGCCCAGCGCGCCATGGGATTGCTGCGCGAACGCGCCTCCGCTTATGGTATCGATCCGCACCGGATCGGCGCGATCGGTTTTTCGGCCGGAGCCTATCTCGTCGCGAACATGAGCAACACGGATGCGCGCACCTATCCGCTGCGGGACGCTGCCGACCGGCTGTCGCCGCGCCCCGACTTCGCGATCGTCGCCTATACCGCGCGGATGCTGGACGACAGCAAGGGGCGGAACAGCCTGGAGTTGAGGCCCTGGGTGAAGATCAGCCCCAAGGCGCCGCCGACGCTTATCATCCATGCGATGAACGACCCCACCGACAATATCCGCCAGCCCATGGCCTATGCGCTGGCGTTGAACGATGCGGGGGTGCCGGTCGACATGCGCCTTTATGCCAAGGGAGGCCATGCGTTCGGAATGCGGCCGAACAATGCTCCGGTCACGCGGGAATGGCCGGGGCAGGCCGTGCAGTGGCTGCGCGATACCGGGATGCTATAGGCAAAGGTCACGGCGCGACGCGGGGTGTCGTTCGACAGGCCGCAACCCCGCTTGCCCCACCCGGCCCCATGGCCTAGCGCTTGCCGCATGAAGCGATTGGCCATTTACTGCGGGTCGGCGACCCCCTCCGACCCCCAATATATCGAGACTGCGCGTGCCGTCGGGCGCGGGCTGGCGGAGCGGGGAATCGGCGTCGTCTATGGCGGCGGGCGGCTGGGCCTGATGGGCGCGGTGGCGGATGCGGCGCTGGAGGCCGGTGGCGAGGTGATCGGCATCATCCCGCAGGCGCTGGTCGATGCCGAGGTCGCGCACCGCGGCCTGACCGAACTGCATGTCGTGCCGGGCATGCACGAACGCAAAAAGGCGTTCACCGACCTGTCCGACGGGTTCATCACCATCGCGGGCGGCACCGGCACCATGGACGAGCTGTGGGAGGCGTTGAGCTGGGCGCAGCTGGGCTATCATGCCGATCCGGTCGGGCTGCTCAACACCGGCGGCTATTACGATCATCTCGTCGCCTTCTGGGACAAGATGGGCGAGGTCGGTTTCCTGCGGCCGCAGCACCGTGAGCTGCTGATCGTCGATAGCACGCTCGACGGCCTGCTCGACCGGATGGGCGCGCATGTGCCGACCCAGCCGATCGTGCGCATGAACGCGGACGACCTGTGAGCGACACCGCCGTCCCGACCGAGCGCGATGTGCTGGTGGCGGCGGCGCGGGCCTCGATCGCCAAGGGCTCGAAGAGCTTTGCGGCGGCCAGCCTGTTGTTCGATCCCGAGACGCGCGCGCGCGCCTGGCTGCTCTATGCCTGGTGCCGTCGCTGCGATGATATCGCCGATGGCCAGGATCATGGCCATGGCATGACGCGGGTGGCCGATGCGCCCGCGCGGCTGATCGAGCTGACCGAAAAGACCGAGAAGGCGCTGGCTGGGCAGGTGGTCGGCGATCCGGCCTTCGATGCGCTGCGCGTCGTGGTGGCGGAGACCGGGATGCCGCATCGCTGGCCCCGCGACCTGATCGCGGGCTTCGCGCTGGATACCGAGGACTGGCGGCCGGAGACCGAGGAGGATCTCTATCGCTATTGCTATCATGTCGCGGGTGTCGTCGGCTGCATGATGGCGGTGACGATGGGCGTGTCACCCGATGACGAGGCCACGCTCGACCGCGCCTGTGACCTGGGCATGGCGTTTCAGCTGGCCAATATCGCCCGCGACATCGCCGAGGATGCGGGCGCGGGGCGGCATTATCTGCCGCGCCAGTGGCTGGCCTATAAGAGCATCGCGCCCGATGCGATCATGGCGCCCTCGCACCGGCCGGGGCTGAGCGCGCTGGCGCGGCGGTTAACCGACCGCGCGGCGATGTTCGAGGCGAGCGCGCGGATGGGGACGCCCGCTCTGTCCTATCGATCGGCCTGGGCGGTGCTGTCGGCGGCGGCGATCTACGGCGCGATTGGGCGCAAGGTCGCACGGCGCGGGCGAGGGGCCTGGGACGTGCGGGCGGGGACCGGCAAGCTGGAAAAACTGGGCTTCATGACGCGGGCGAGCATCCAGGCGGCGCGGCGGGGGAAGATGCGGATCGAACCGCGTGATCCGACGCTATGGACCCGGCCGCGGTAAGCTCGGGCCTCTGTCCAGCCTGAGCGAAGTCGAAGTGCACACCCGAAGATTGCCCCTCAACCCTTGAGCGGCTTGCGCTCTGCCTTGGCCATCTGCGCGCCCATCCGGCGGCAGTCGGCACCGATTACCGGATAGGGCACGTCGGTGTTCGCGGCGATGCGGTTGGCAAGGTCGGCGCGGCATTGTGCCATCGTCTGGTAACGGGCGGGGACCATGCGCGTCTCGGTGCAATCGATGCTGCCGTCGCCGCAGCCCAAGATCGCCATCACGTAGAAAATCGGTTCCATCTAACCGCCTCCAGTTGAAGGTGAAACGTGGCCATGCGCCAGGTTGTTCCGGGCTTCGGATGGCCGTCCGCAGGGCCTCTTGCCTTTTGCGTTGGTCAAGTTCCCATTGAAGTTGACCGCGCTTCGTCCGACATGGGGGACACATGCCCCCTATCGACCCCACCGCCGGTTCGCCCGATCGGCCGCTGATCCCGACGCTCCGGCGCTTTCTTCCCTATCTCTGGCCCGCCGGGGAGCCCGCGCTGCGGGTGCGGATCGTCGGCGCGATGGCGCTGGTCGTCCTGTCGAAGCTCGTCCAAGTGCTGGGTGCGGCCTATACGTTCAAATATGCGGTCGACCGGATGGCGGGGGGCGACCGGGGCGCGCTGACCCTCGTGATACTGCTGGTCGTCGGTTATGCAGGCGCGCGGTTCGCGACGACGCTGTTCGACAACCTGCGCAACGCGGTGTTCGAGATGGTCGGGCAGGACGCGACCCGGCGGCTGTCGGCGGACGTGTTCCGCCACCTGCACCGCCTGTCGCTGCGCTTCCATCTCGAGCGGCGGACGGGCGCGGTCACCAAGGTGGTCGAGCGCGGGACCAAGAGCATCGACACGATGCTGTATTTCCTCCTGTTCAACATCGCGCCGACGGTGCTGGAACTGGCGCTGGTGCTGACCATCTTCGGGCGCAGTTTCGGGCCCGTCCTGGTCGTCACGACGATGGTGATGGTCGTCCTGTACATCGGCTTCACCCGCAAGGTGACCGACTGGCGCAATGCGCTGCGCACGCAGATGAACGACCTGGATACCGGCGCGGTCGCCCATGCGGTCGACTCGCTGCTGAATTTCGAGACGGTGAAATATTTCAACGCCGAGGAGCGTGAGGCCCGGCGCTACGAAAACGGCGTCGCCGCCTATGCGCGGGCCGCCACCAAGTCGGAAAACTCGCTCGCCTGGCTGAACGTCGGGCAGGCGCTGATCACCAGCCTGATGCTGGGTTTCGCCATGGCCTGGGTCGTGCGCGAATGGAGCAAGGGTGCGGCATCGGCGGGTGACGTGGTACTGGTGTCGACGCTGTTGTCGCAGTTGTTCCGGCCGCTCGACCTGCTCGGCATGGTGTACCGCACCATCCGTCAGGGGGTGATCGACATGGGGGCGATGTTCGATCTGATCGACACGCCCGCCGAGGTCGTCGACGCCCCCGGCGCGCCAGCTTTGCGCGTGACCGGCGGGAATGTCCGGTTCGACCATGTCGTGTTCGGCTACGACCCCGATCGGACCATCCTGAAGGGGCTGAGCCTCGACATTCCGGCGGGCACGACCTGCGCGGTGGTGGGGTCCTCGGGGGCGGGCAAGTCCACGCTCGCGCGGCTGCTCTATCGCTTCTACGAGGCGAAGGAGGGCGCGATCACCATCGACGGACAGCCGATCGCGGCCGTCACCCAGGACAGCTTGCGCGCGGCGATCGGTATCGTGCCGCAGGACACGGTGCTGTTCAACGAGACGATCGGCTACAACATCGCCTATGGTCGCGAGGGCGCCGACCAGAGCGATGTCGAGCGGGCCGCGAAGGGCGCGGCGATCGCCGATTTCATCGAACGCCAGCCGCAGGGTTATGCGACGCGGGTCGGCGAGCGCGGGTTGAAGCTGTCGGGTGGCGAGAAGCAGCGGGTGGCGATCGCCCGCACCCTGCTGAAGAATCCGCCGATCCTGATCCTGGACGAAGCGACCAGCGCGCTCGACAGCCGGACCGAGGCGGATATCCTGGCGACGTTGCAGGCGATCGAGCGGGGCCGCACCACGCTGGTCATCGCGCACCGCTTGTCGACGATCGTCCATGCCGACCAGATCGTGGTGCTCGACGACGGACAGGTGGCCGAGCGCGGCACGCATGGCGAATTGCTGGCGAGGGGCGGCCTGTACGCCGAGATGTGGGCGCGCCAGGCCGCCGAGGTCGAAGCCGCGGACGAGGATGCGGTGCTGGCGTGATGCGCTCCTCCCCTGGGAGGGGAGGAACGCCGTTACAGGCAGCTCAACCGCACCTGCCTGGCGGGCTTGTCGAAGGTGATCGACGAGCAGCGGCGAAGCTGGTCCGCGCCGATCGACAGCCAGTCCTTCTTCGGATCATGCTTGCCCTTGCCGGTCACCACCACCTCGTCCGGGTCGCCCGGCGCGTCGGCATCGGCGATGGTCGCGGTGCTGCCGAAGTCGACGGTGCGCACGTTGAGTTCGGTCATCACGAACGGACCGATCGCGACCGGCGTCTGCAACACCAGTTTGCGCAGCGGGCGCGCGATGCCGAAGGCCACCTCCTGCTGGGTCGTCGCGCCGGTCAACTGGCCGCGATAGGCGCGCGCCAGCCGTACCGCGCCGCCCGCATTGGTGCTGCTCTGCGCGTCATGGGGATCGAGCATCACGCGCATGGGCTCGCCCTCGATCGGAACGACGACATAGCGTGAACCCCAGTCGCCGAACAGGCCGCCGCCGCCGACCATTGGCAGGGTGGTGATGCGCTCGCCCGGCTGGGGATCGCGCAGGTAGAAGCGAACGACCGGATCGGGAAGGCTGGCCGGGCCGAAGACACCGTCGAAACCCGGCGCGAAGGGACGGTCGGCAAAGGCGATGCGCCGCTTATAGGGTGCGCCGGTGCCTGCCTGGATCTGCGCCACGGCCGTCTTGCCGTCGATCCGGGTGGGGCCGACCCTGAACTCGACCTCGATCATGCCCGGCTTCATGCCCGCCGCCTCGGCAAAACTGTTGGTGATGATAGGAATCCCCGGCGCGGCCGGATCGATCCGAACCGTGCGCGCGGTGCCGTTGATCGACAGCGTCGCCTTGCCGTCCGGCGCGATCTCCCGCTCGGCCGGGGGCGTCGTCGCGGCCGTGAGCGTGGCCAGCAACAGGCAGGCGAAGGAACGGCGCATCATGATCTCTCCCGGTGTCGTGACGACCGGGTAACAATCATCGGCAATCATGTCGGGATCATGACCGATCCGGTCTATTACCGATTCGGATGTTTCTCGATGAATTCCGCCACCGCGCTGACGACGCCCGGTGCGATCGGCAGGTTGGGGTCGGCATAGGTCGCCAGATTGGCACCCCGGCTGTCACCCTCCACGACCTTCAGCACATGGCTGACCCCGGGCAGCAGGACGAGCGTCGCCCTGGGCTGACCGGCCTTCAGTTTCTGGGCGTCCTCGACCGTCACCTGCAGGTCGGCCTCGCCCTGCACGATCAGCATCGGCTTGGTGACGGCGGCGGCCAGCCTAGCCGGGTTCTTGGCAAAGGCGTTGATGAGGAAGGGCTGGACCGGATCGGCGAACAGCATCGGCAGCGGCGGGGTCAGCCCGGTGCCCGGAAAGGTGCGCCCGGCCTCCAGCGAGTCGATCGCGCGGTCGGCCTCGGCCAGCAGCGGCGCATTGGCGGGATTGGCGTGGAGCTGCGCGCGGATCACCTCGCCCAACGGCCGGCCGGGGGCGGAGACGGTGATGACGCCGCACAACCCATCGGCGCTGGCGGCGGCGGTGGTCAGCGCGACCGTCCCGCCCTCGCTATGGCCCAGCAACCACACGCAGCGCGCGCCGGTCTTGGCGCGGATCGCGGTGATCCAGCTGCGCGCATCGGCGGCATAATCGTCGATCGTCACCTTGTTGGGATCGGGCACCGCCCCGGCGCTGGCGAACATGCCGCGCTTGTCGATCCGCACGCTGGCGATGCCCCTGGCGGCCAGTCCCTCGGCCAGCAACCGGAGCGTGGCCGCCTTCAGGCCGCGCGGATTGTTGCCGTCGCGGTCGGTCGGGCCGGATCCGGGGATCATCAGCACGACCGGCACCTGTGCGCCCTCCGGTCCGGTCCAACTGCCCTTCAGCAGGCCCTGGGGGCCGGGCGCGGATATATCGCGGTCGGCCATCGGCGTGGCGGCGGCGAGCAGGGCGGCGAACAGCGTCATCAACGGCATGGAAATCCCCCTTCGAACCCGACTCAGCGCGGATGCCTGGCCCGCCAGTGCATGTAGGAAAACAGGAACGGCACGACCGCCGCCGTCAGGATCGCGGACAGCACCATGCCGGTCTTCGCATCGTCGCCGATGGGCAGCAGCGTGCCGAGGATGACGACGAGCCCCGCGCCGACGAACAGCCATCCGCCCAGCCGATGCGTCGCGATCCAGTTGTCTGTATCCATGATCGCCCAGGGCGTGCGGATGCCGATGAAGAAGCCCGGTCGCGACTTGGGAAGCGTATTGCCGATCGCGATCAGGAACAGCCCCATCGCGACCGGAATCAGGGTGGCGGAGGGCGTCCAGCCCAGGGCGGGCCCCGCGACCATCGCCTCCACCCCGACGAACAGCGCCAGGCACCCGGCCCAGACGGTACGCAGCAACGGCGCACTGCCTGCCAGATTTTCCTGCAACGGCTCGATCCGGGGTGTCGCCGCCAGGATCGCGGAGACGCCGATGGTCAGGGCGACGGGAAGGAACAGCGCATAGCCCGCTTCGCCGAACCGATCGGCCTGACCGGCGGCGTTCCAATGAATCGGCAGCATCGCCCCCGGCGGCAGCTTGCCGAGCGCGATGGCGGAGACCAGCGCCATGCCGCCCGACACCAGGGCGGAGGCGACGATCAGCGGACGGAACGACATGACATGCCCTCCTTCTCCTCGCCGACGCCGAGCCGGGTCATGAATCCCATGACCACCTGTTCGAGCATCGACAGGTTGAGCGTGTAGATGATCGTCGTGCCCTGCGGCTCGGCCTGGATCAGCCCGGCGGCCTTCAGCTTGGCGAAATGCGCGGACATGGTCGGGCGCGACACGTCGAAGGCATCCGCAATGGCCCCCGCCGACAGGCCCCCGCCGCGCAACATCTCCAGAATGGCACGGCGCGTGGGGTGGGCGAGGGCTTCGAACACCGGGTCCATGACCGGTATTTAGCATGATGGCTAATTAGTGGGAAGGCTAAATTGGCGCTGGTTACACTCGTCCCACCTTCCGTTCAGCCTGAGCGAAGTCGAAGGCCACGCCCCCCGATCACGACTAGGTGTGAGGAGAGGTCATGCCTTGGCCTTCGACTTCGCTCAGGCGGAACGGATGGTGGGAGTATTGGTCCGCTCGATGCCGTGAACCAAAGGGTCGGTTATTCCTCCCCTGTAAGGGGAGGTGGCAGGCCGCAGGCCTGACGGAAGGGCGTCCCCGTTCGCGAGGACAATCCACCCTCGCAAAACACGACACCCTTGGCCTTAACGCCGCTCCAGCATCAACCCGGCGGTCGCCTTGGCGCTACCGACCACGCCCGGAATACCCGCGCCGGGATGCGTGCCCGCCCCGACGAAATACAGGTTCGGGATCGAATCGTCGCGGTTGTGGACCCGGAAATAGGCGCTCTGGGTCAGGATCGGCTCCAGCGAGAAGGCCGAGCCCATATGTGCGTTCAGGTCCGTCGCGAAGTCCGACGGCGCGTAATGGAACTTGGTCACGATCCGCTCGTGGATATCCGGGATCAGGCGACGACCCACCTCGTCCAGGATACGCTTTTCCAGGATCGGGCCGACCTCGTCCCAGTTCATCGGGAACTTGCCCATGTGCGGCACCGGGGCCAGCGCATAGAAGGTCGAGTGTCCCTCGGGCGCAAGGCTCGGATCGGTGACGGTCGGGTGGTGGAGATAGAGCGAGAAGTCCTCCGACAGCACGCCGGTGTCGTAGATGTCGCTCAACAGACCCTTATAGCGCGGGCCGAACAGGATCATGTGGTGCGGGATGCCCGGCCATGCGCCCTTGATGCCGAAGTGCACGACGAACAGCGACGGCGAGTAACGCTTGCGCTCCAGCCGGTTGACCGTTCGCCGGGCCGATCGGTTGTCGGACAGCAGGTCGCGGTAACTGTGCATGATGTCGGCATTGGTCGCGACCGCATCCGCCTGGATGGTCAGGCCGCTCTTGGTGACGACGCCGGTCGCACGGTCGCCCAGCGTTTCGATGCGCGTCACCGGATCGCCCAGGCGGATCACGCCGCCGATCCGCTCGAACTGCGCGACGAGCCCCGCCACCAGGCGGTTGGTGCCGCCGCGCGCGAACCAGACGCCGCCGTCACGCTCCAGCTTGTGGATCAGGGCGTAGATCGCGCTGGTCGTCATCGGATTGCCGCCGACGAGCAGCGTGTGGAAGGACAGCGCCTCGCGCAGCTTCTCCGACTTCACGAATTTCGACACCATGGCGTAGACCGAATTCCACGCCTGGTATTTCGCCAGCGCCGGCGCCGCCTTGATCATCGAGGCGAAGTCGAGAAACGCGACATGGCCCAGCTTCTCATAGCCTTCGCGGTACACGCCCTCGGCATAGTCCAGGAACTTGCCGTACCCGGCGATATCGTCGGGGTTCAGCTTGGCGATCTCGGCGCGCAGCTGGGTGTCGTCGTTGCTATAGTCGAAATTGGTGCCGTCGACCCAGTTCAACCGGTAGAAGGGGTGGACCGGATCGAGCTGCACATCCTCCGACATCGACCGGCCGGTCAGCGCCCAGAGTTCCTCCAGGCAGGCCGGATCGGTGATGACGGTGGGTCCAGCATCGAAGGTGAAACCGTCGCGTTCCCAATAATAGGCGCGCCCGCCCGGCTTGTCCCGCGCCTCGACGATGGTCGTCTGCACGCCCGCCGATTGCAGGCGGATGGCCAGCGCGAGTCCGCCGAAACCCGATCCGATGACGACCGCGCTCTTCATGCACGGCCTCCCGACTGGCTTCGCAGCGCCGCGATGGCGCGAAGGATCGGCACCGGTGGCCGTCCGGTCAAAACTCGTGCCTTGTCGGCCATGGTCGATTGCCCCGCATAGAAACGCCCGATCAGGTCGGGCGACAGACGATAGAAACGCTCGAGAACGCGGTATCGCTCATCGGGCTCTGCCGCCTTGAACAACATCGTGTCGAGCATACGGTAAAAGCCGCGTGCGTCCCAGGCGTCGCGCGCCATGCGATAGGTCGCGTCATGCAGGTCGACGCCTGCGAAATCGCGCCGCTCGGCCAGCATCGCGGCCATCCGGATCGCATCGGGCAGCGAATAGCCGGTGGTCGGATGGAACAGCCCCGCGCGCATCCCGGCCTTGGGTGTCCGCGCGCCTCCGCTCCGCCAGTAACCGTCGAAATCGCCGCCCATCGCGACCGGCAGGACGCCCGCTTCCTCGCGCAGCACCTCGGCGGTGGTCCAGCCGCGGCTGTCGGCATAACGCTCGATCCGCTGGACGATGGCGCGGCGATTCAGCTCGGCGGACGTCGAGTAATAGGTATCCTCGACGAAGATCCGGTCATCGGTGAAGGGCAGGGTATAGACGAAGCGATAGCCGTCCAGCTGCTTGACGGTGGCGTCCATCACCACCGGGCGCGGCGTGCCGTGCGGCCGTTCGAGGCGCAGTTCCTGCCCGACGAACTTCTGCCAGCCGCACGACAGGAAGGACAGATCGCCAGCCCCGCGCGCGTCGATCACGCCGGTCGCCTCGACCCGGTCGCCATCGGCGAAGACGGCGGCGGTCGCCGACACGGCCAGCACCTTGCGACCCAGGATCAGCGCCTCCGGGGGCAGGGCGCGCCGGACCTCGGTGTCGAGGCGATGGCTCTCGATCGAGTAATAGGTCTGGTTCAGCGTGCGCGAATGCGCCGGGAAGGCGACGTCGTAGTCGCGCCAGGCATGGGCGACCAGCCGCTCGACGATCCAGCGATCACGCTTGGCGACGTCGCTGCCGAAAAAGGACCAGAGGTGGTTGCCGCCGATCGTCTCGGCCCCATCGACCAGACGCACGTCGAGCGAGGGGTGACGCGCCTTCAGCGCAAGCGCGATCAGGCCACCGGCAAGGCCCGCGCCAATGATCGCGACGTCGCAGGAGATTTTGGCAGCCATCGGTCCACCGCTACCGGAAAGCGGGGCCAAGGCAAAGGCCTGGTGCCATTACAGAAGGACCGCGGTGTCGGGCGCGTCGCCCGTCGCGAAACCGCCGGTGACCTTCCACGCCGCCAGGTCGATGATGGCGATCCGGTTGGTCTCCAGCGCGGCATAGAGGATCGACCCTCCGGCGGGTAGGTTCAGCCCCGGTGCGGCGGCGGGCAGCGGCAGGCGTGCTTCCTCGGCCAGGGTGGTCGGCGAATGGCGGGTCAGGCTTTTGTCGGCGGTGTTGGACACGATCAGGCGACCATCGGCCTGCACCACCACCCGCACCGCTTCGCCGCGCAGCGTGGTGCGCGCGCGGGGGCGCAGTGTCGCTGCGTCGAGCGCGTGGAGCACCCCCGCCGGGCGGTCGATGACATACAGGGTGCGCTCGTCGGGGCTCAGCGCCAGCCCTTCGGGCGCGGTGCCGATATGCTGCTTGACGGGGGCGAAGCTGGCGTCGTCGGGATCGATCATGATGACCAGGCCGCTCATCGTGTCGGCGACGAAGGCGCGACTGCCGTCCGCCTTCACCACGAAATAATGGCTGCGTGCGCCGCCGACCGGGATCATCCGGTCCGGCCCCTCGGCGGTGGCGGGGGTGTCGAAGCGGGCGAGGCGGCTGTCGCTCTCGGACAGCGCATACAGGCGGCCCTTCGCGTCCAGTCGCATCCCGTGCCAGCGGCGATGCGGCGACAGGTCGATGGTGCGTGCCAGCTTGCGCGTCGCCAGGTCGATGACCCAGAGCTGATGCCCGCCATCGCCGCCGAACTGCCAGCCCTTGACCCCATAGCCGCCGACATAGGCGAAGCGGCCAGCCGAGTCGGCGACCATCTCGTGCGGCTGCGACCCCAGCGTAACACTGCCGAGCAGACGCCCGTCGGGCACGCTGTAGAAGGCGACGCGCCCCGCCCCCTTTTCCACCACGGCCAGTTCGCGGGCGGGTGTCGCGGCCTGTGCACGCCGCCAGGCAAGCGGCAGTGTCGAGGCAAGCCCGAGGACGGCCAGGCCCCAAAGACCCTGACGGCGGTCGATCAGCGACATGGGGCGGCTCCTTTGAACGATGCTTCGCAAGCCAGACGAGGGGAGGGCCCGGATGTTCCGTGCGGGGGTGGAGCCATGCGCGGGTTGATGCGTCTTTTGTGAAGAACCGGTTGCGCCACCCGTTGCGGTGAAACGGCCCATTGAATAGGTGAGCTGCATGATCCGCCCACTCAACGAAAGCGTCGCCGTCGCTCCCCAAATCCTCCCCGAGGATGTCGCCGCGATCAAGGCGGCGGGATATACCGCGATCGTCAACAACCGTCCCGATGGCGAAGAGCCGGGCCAGCCGACCGGCGATGCGATTCGCGCCGCCGCCGAGGACCATGGCCTGGCCTATACCGCGATCCCGGTGACGCCGGGCGGGTTCAGCCACGAGATGGTCGACCAGATGACCCAGGCGCTGGTCGAGGCCAAGGGGCCGGTGCTCGCCTATTGTCGGTCGGGCACGCGCAGCTGCAACCTGTGGGCGCTGGCGGCAGCGAAGGCCGGGCGCAACCCGACGCTGATCGTCATGCAGGCCGAAGCGGCGGGATACGACCTGTCCGGCCTGCGCCCCACGCTGGAAACGCTGGCGGACGCGGCCGGATGACCCTGCCCCTCGGCGGCTTGTTGTCGGGCGCCACGGCGGGCTGGGCACTGGCCGGGCTGGGCGCCGGTGTCGTCCTTTGCGGGGGCGGCATCATGTGGCTGTTCCGCCGTGGTCGCGACCGGCGCGTCGGCTCGCCCGAGGATGTGGCGGCGGCGGCCGAGGCTGCGCTGGCGGGCTTTGCCGTGACCGGTGCCGTGGTCGGCGCGGACGGGCAGGGTGCGCTGGCGGTGGCGCAGGACGGGCGCGTCGCGGCGGTCAAGCTGCACGGACGGCGGCTGGTGGTGCAGGAACTGCCCTGGACCCGCGTCCGCGCGACCGCCGAGGGCATCATCGCCGAGACGGGCGGTCGCCTGGGCCCGGTGACGCTGGCCGGGGTGGATGTGCTGGATATAAGGCGACTGGCACCGCGCTAAATCTTTCCTCCCCTGGCAGGGGAGGTGGCAGGCGTCAGCCTGACGGAGGGGTGTCCCCCCTCTAGATTGCGGGATACCCCTCCACCAGCTTCGCTGGTCCCCCTCCCCTTACGGGGAGGAATAGGATCAGCCGTCCCGCAGCGCGCGTTCGCCCTCGTACATGTAATCGCGCGTGACCGGCACCGACAGGCGCCCACGCGTCAGCTGCACCTGATAGTTGCACAGCCCGCCATTGCGGAACGCCGCGCCCGCGCCCGCCAGATAGAACAGCCACATGCGATAGAAGCGCTCGTCGTACAGCTCGATGATGCGGTCCCTGGCCGCCACCGTCCGGTCGTACCAGATGTCGAGCGTCCAGCCATAATGGCAGCGCAGCACCTCGACATCGGTCAGGAACATGCGCAGGCCCTCTTGCGCACGGACGATCTCGGACAGGGCCGGGTTGTAGCCGCCGGGGAAGATATACTTGGTCGTCCAGTCGTCGGTGACGCCCGGCCCGTTCAGCCGCCCGATCGTGTGGAGCAGCATGACGCCGTCCTCGGTGAGGAGGTCGCGGCACTTGCGGAAGAAGGTGCGATATTGCGGCGGCCCGACATGCTCGAACATGCCGACCGACACGATGCGGTCGAATCGCCCGCCGAACGCCTCGGGGGTGACGCGGCGATAGTCGATCAGCTCGAACTTCACCTTGTCCGCCACGCCCAGTGCCTCGGCCCGCGCCCGCGCGACCTTCAGCTGTTCCTCGGACAGGGTGACGCCCAGCACCTCGGCACCGCATTTCTGGTGCAGGTACAGCGCCATGCCGCCCCAGCCACAACCGATGTCGAGCACCCGCATCCCCGGCGCGATCGCCAGCTTGGCGGCGATATGCGCCTTCTTGTCGCGTTGCGCCCGCTCCAGATCGTTCTGCGGATCGGTGAAGTAGGCGCAGCTATATTGCTTGTCGGTGTCGAGGAAGAGTTCGTAGAGCGTGGCCGACAGGTCGTAATGGTGCGCGACGTTCTTCTTCGACCGCCGCTCCATGTTGATCCGGTCGATCCGGTGCTTGATCGCGCCCGCCGCCCGGACGAACCGCGAGGGATTCAGGTTCGCGCGGCCCGCCTCCCATTTGTCGTTGGCGGTCAGCAGTTCGACGAGGTCGCGGACATCGCCCTTCTCGACGACCAGGCGGCCGTCCATGAAGGATTCGCCCGCCGCCAGTGCCGGGTTGCGCACGATCTGCCCGGCGACTTGGCGGTCGGTAAATCGGATCGCGACATCGGGATAGCCCGGTTCGGGCGTGCCGAACTCGCGGACGGTGCCGTCATGATGGGTGAGGGACAGGCGGCCCTTGCGGACCGCGCGCGACAGAAAGAGATCGATCAGCGCCATATGGCACCGACTAGTGTCTTAAATCCCCGCATACCAGTCATAATCGACATGGTCTTCCCAATAGCCGCCCTTGCCCAAACCTATGTTGGTCAGACTCTCGACCGCATCGATCCGCATCAGGTATTTGGCGTGCTTGTACCCCAGCTGCCGCTCGACCCGCAGGCGAAGCGGCGCGCCGTGGCCGACGTCCAGCATCCGTCCGTTCATCCCCCAGGCCAGGATCGTCTGGGGATGGAAGGCATCGATCAGGTCGAGCGATTCGTAATAGGGCTGTCCGCCATACAGGTCGGCGCAGGTGAACACGATATAGCGTGCGCGGGTGCTGATATCGGCGGCCTTCAGGATATTGCCCAGCATCGGCCCCATCCATTCGCCGATCGCGCTCCACCCCTCGACGCAGTCATGGCGGGTGATCTGGCGACGCGCGGGAAACTCGCCGATCTGTTTCAGCGACAGGGACAGCGGCTTGCCGACCAGCCCGCCGACCGCCAGCCGCCAATCCTCGAACCGGTTGGCGAGCATGGCGGCATATTGCGGCGTGCCGGGATTGCGGGTGCCGTTGGTGCGGAAATAGGGCGACATCTGGTCGCGGCGATATTCGGGGGCCAGCGCGCCACGATCCATCAGCGCGCGTTGCAGGCCCTTGTGCATGTCCTCGCCCGCGAACAGGATCTTGCGCGCGGTCGGCTGCTCGATGATCTTGTCACAGCCCGCCAGGAGCAGCCCCGCTCCGCCGGTGAGAATCGTACGACGCCGGATCATTCGGGCACCCTCCAGCGGCCGGTTATCATGGAACGCAATTCGTTGAGCGGCCCCGCCAGGATGACGAGGACGAGGTGGACGATCAGGAACAGCGCCAGCGCGGTCGCGGTGATGAAGTGGATCGAGCGCGCCGACTGCCGCCCGCCCAGCACGTCCAGCACCCAGGGCCAGGCCGCGTTCATGCCCGGCGACAGCGCGATGCCGGTCAGGATGGCCAGCGGCAGAGCGACGAACAGGACCCCGGCATAGCTCAGCTTCTGGAACAGGTTATAGGCGCGCGGATCCCGTGGATCGTGGAAGCGAAAGGCCAGATGTCGCCGAAAATCCGCCCAGATCGCCGCCGGGCGCAGCTCGTGGCCCCGGATGCGCAGGTCGCGCTGGAAATGCCGGCTGATGAGGCCGCCGATCATATAGGCGAGCAGGCCGAAGCCCAGCACCAGCGCGAAGAACAGGTGCCAGCGCCGCGAGATCGCCAGATTGTACCGCGCCGGGATGGTCAGCCAGGCCGGAAAATGCGGCAGCGTCAGCCAGGCCGGATCGAAATTGGCACCGTACCGCCCCCAATAGAGCCTGGGATGCGCGTTGGAGATGCCCAACCCCGAGCCCAGCAGGATCAGCACCGCCACCGCATTGACCCAGTGCCAGATTCGTGTCCCCCATCCATGGCGACGGATGACCGTGCCCGGCGTTTCCGGTGAGCCTGGCGGGGCCCTTTCCGGCTCGGTCGGCGTTCCCGCTTCCATTCCAACTCCCTTTCGGTGACCATCCATGATCGACAACTGGCATTTCTACGAACCCGTCAACGGTCATGGGCTGGCGCATGATCCCTTGAACGCGATTGTCGCGCCGCGCCCGATCGGCTGGATCGGCAGCCGGTCGGGCGCGGGCGTCAACAATCTGGCACCTTACAGCTTTTTCAACGTCTTCAACTATCGCCCGCCGCTGATCGGCTTTTCGTCGCAGGGGTGGAAGGATTCGGTCGCCAATATCGCCGAAACCCGGATGTTCACTTGGAACCTCGCCACCATGACGCTAGCCGACGCGATGAACGCCAGCGCGGCGGCGGTCGATGCGCAGGTGGACGAGTTCGGCCTGGCGGGCGTGACGGCCGTGGACGGGCAGCTGGTGGCGGCACCCCGTGTCGCGGAAAGCCCGGTCTCCTTCGAATGTCGCCTGACCCAGCTGATCCGGCTGGAGACGAAGGAGGGGCGTGAACTCGACCAGTGGCTGGTGATCGGCGAGGCGGTGGGCATCCACATCGCGGCCGACCTGATCGACAATGGCGTCTATCAGACGGCACGGGCGCGCCCGATCCTGCGCGGTGGCGGCCCGGCCGATTATTTCGAGGTGACCGAGGCGGCCCGGTTCGAGATGCGACGACCCGATTGAGCGATACGATGCGGGGATGGAACGAATTCCCCGCCAGGACGATCCTTCTCCATCTGTCGGGTACGCGATGACGCATAGGGCCCGGCGATGGAGGAGAGACGCGCATGAAATTGTTCATTCCCCTGATGGCGACCGCGGCCCTGACGCTGGCGGCGTGCGACCAGAAGACCGGTTCGACCACGGTCACGTCGAACGCCGCGACCGGCGAGGTCAAGCAGACCGAAACCGGCGCGGGCTCGGCCGTGGCCAAGCTCCAGCCCGGCAAGTGGGAGGTCAAGACCCAGGTCAGCGACCTGAAGATGAAGGACATGCCCAAGGGCGTCAGCTCGACGCCCCCGGCGCAGACCAACAATATCTGCCTGACCGCCGAACAGGCCGCCAAGGGCCCCGCCGAACTGCTGAAAGGTGCGCAGTCGGACTGCACCGTCACCAGCTCGACCTTTGCGGGCGGCAAGGTGGAGAGCGAGCTGACCTGCAAGATGCCCGGCGACATGACGATGCACAGCAAGACCAAGGGCACCTTCACCGAAACTAGCTTCACCACCGATCAGGAGATGGAGATGTCGGGCGCCCATGCGATGTCGCAGAAGGTGCACACCGAAGGCCGCCGCATCGGCGAGTGCGACGCGGCGCGATAAGCTGCTGCGCCGGGGTCGGGACCGCCGTTCCGACCCCGGCCAATCGCCGCCGCTAACGACCGCTTCACCGCTGCGCCGGCCTATGACTCATCACGGCGCTGGAGGCATCCGAATGCCGGTCCGACCTGGCGGGGCTCAGCGTATAATCCACGCGACGCGGCTTAAGGATACGAAAGGTCTAAGCGATCTTCCGCCGTTAAAGGTTGCTTGAGGTTCATCGGTCAGACCGACCGATGAACTCAGGAGGCAATCGATGATCGGATAGCAGAATGCCGCACGCCGTTGCCGAGGGGGGCTCCGGGGGCGTGATGACGAGGTTGAACGGCCGGGAGTGGGCCGATTCCACCGCCATTGTAAACGGACCGCCTGTCCCGCCGATGGCCGGACCCGGTTCCCACTGTCCAAGGCCTTGTCCATGCTCCACCAATGGCTTGAACTGCACAATGCTCTCACCCGCGCCATGGACGATCACCGTGCTTTGTGCGGCGCGATCGAGGCCGATCCGGTCGCGATCAGCCAGGTCCGCTGGCAGATTTCCAGGATCAGCCGTGAGCGGACGGCATGGATGCTGAATGTCGTCAACCCGACCGCCGAGCGGCTGGCCCATACCTCCGGCGGCGCGGCATGGCTGGCGGTGCAGGCGACGACGCCCGCCTATCGCCAGCAGATATCGGCCTTCGTGTCGCGTTGGCCGAACGATGCGATCATCCGCGACTGGTCCGGCTATCGTCAGAGTGCCGCCGAGTTGGGCAAGATGATCCGGCCACGGCTGCGCACCGAAGAGATCGCGATCCGCGCGCTGGCCGCCGAACGGGACGCACCGCTGGCCCGGGTGCTGCCCCCCATTCGTCAGGCGATATAGCCTCGGTAGAAGAACACCGCCGTGGTCACCGTGGTCAGCAACAGCGTCCAGCCACGGATCAGCCCGGCGGGCAGCTTGCGCCCGATCAGCGCGCCGCTCCAGCCGCCGACGATGCCGCCCGCCAGCATCGGCAGGCACGGGCCCCAGGCCACCATGCCGGTCAGGACGAAGACGTGTGTCGCCGCCGCGTTGGCCGTCGCCAGCATCAGCGTGCGCGGCGCGGCCAGCTGCGCCGGGTTGCGCCCCGACAACAACCCCCAGGCGGCGGTCAGCATCATGCCGATGCCGCCCCCGAAATAGCCGCCATAGACGCCCAGCACCGCCTGCGCGCCCATCAGCGCGCGTGGGCCCGGCCTGGCGACCCGTGCCAGCCAGTCCGAGGCATGTCGCCCGCCCGCGATCGCCAGCGTGGCGGTCAGCAGCAGCCAGGGCACGATCAGGTCGAACGCGCGCGGCGGCGTCAGGAACAACAGGATGCTGCCGAGCAAGGCAAAGACGAAGGTCAGCGCCGCCATCCGGCGCATGGTCACCCCCATGACCGGCTCCAGTCCCTGGCGATAGGCCCAGACGCTGGCCATCGCGGCGGGTTGCAGCGCGACGTTGGAGGTGGCGTTGGCGATGGTGGAGGGCAGGCCGAGCGCGATCAGCGTCGGCATGGTCGAGAAGCTCCCGCCCCCCGCCAGCGCGTTCATCGCGCCGCCGACAAAGCCCCCGGCGGCGGCGAGCGCGAAAAAGGTCCAGTCGATCATAGGAGGGCGTGTCGCATGGTGCTGGGCAGCAATGCCTTATGGCTGGCCACGGTTCAAGCGCATGAAGACATTCCTCCCCTTTAAGGGGAGGTGGCAGGCCGAAGGCCTGACGAAGGGGGGCACCGGTCGTGAGGGGCCGTTTCCTCGCCAATAGCGACACCCCTCCACCAGCCTCGCTGGACCCTCTCCCCTTACCGGGGAGGAAAACGCCTAACCCAGTGCGGCGAACTTCTCTTCCGCTTCGCGGTCGAGCTGCGCGCGGCTCTTCTTCTCGGCGGCGGTCTTGAGCTGGCCGCACGCCGCATCGATGTCACGCCCGCGCGGAGTGCGCACCGGTGCGGAGATGCCGCCCTCGAACACGATGTCCGAGAAGCGACGGATACGCTCGGGCGTCGAACATTCGTAATCGGCGCCGGGCCAGGGGTTGAACGGGATCAGGTTCACCTTGGCGGGCAGGTCGTAATGGCGCAGCAGACGGACCAGCTCGTGCGCATCGGCGTCCGAGTCGTTCTTGTCCTTCAGCATCACATATTCGAAGGTGATGCGCCGGGCATTGTTGGCGCCCGGATAGTCGGCGCACGCCTGCAACAGTTCCTCGATGCCGTATTTCTTGTTCAGCGGCACCAGCTCGTCGCGCACATCCTTGGTCACGGCGTGCAGCGACACGGCGAGGTTCACGCCGATCTCCGCGCCTGCACGCGCCATCATCGGGACGACGCCGCTGGTCGACAGGGTGATGCGACGCTTGGACAGCGCCAGGCCATCGCCGTCCATCACCAGCTTCAGCGCATCGCGCACCGCATCGAAATTGTACAGCGGCTCGCCCATGCCCATCATGACGATGTTGGTCAGCATCCGCCCCTCGGGCTGGCTGGGCCATTCGCCAAGCGAGTCGCGTGCCAGCATGACCTGGCCGACGATCTCGCCCGCGGTCAGGTTGCGCACCAGCCGCATCGTGCCGGTGTGGCAGAAGCGGCAGTTCAGCGTGCAGCCGACCTGGCTCGACACGCACAGCGTTCCCCGATCGGCGTCGGGGATGAACACCATCTCGTAATCCTGCCCGTCGGCGGAGCGGAGCAGCCACTTGCGCGTGCCGTCGTTCGACACCTGCGCCTCGACCACCTCGGGACGGCCGATGACGAAGCGTTCCTCCAGCCAGGGATGCTGCGCCTTGGCGATGTCGGTCATGTCGGCGAAGCGGACCGCCCCGCGATTATAGAGCCAGTGCCAGATCTGCTTCGAGCGCAGCTTGGCCTGCTTCAACTCCATGCCGCCCGACAGCAACGCCTCGCGCAACTGGTCCTTGGTCAGGCCGATCAGGTCGACGCGACCATCGGGACGCGGTTGCACGCCGCGCGGGACGGGCACGGGATCGATGTGCCCCGGAATGGGCATGAGGGCGGCCGAAACTGTCTGCATCTCGCAGCCATAGCGCAAAATCGCGGCGATTTCCATCCTCCCCTGCAAGGGCAGGTGGCAGCGCGGAGCGCTGACGGAGGGGGCCTTCCACACAGGGTGTCCCGTGGGGCGATCCCCCCTCCATCATGCTGCGCATGGTCCCCCTCCCCGTGCCGGGGAGGATTGAAGTTCACCCCACGCACGCCAGTGTCGCCGCATCGATCGCCGCCGCCGCGCCCGCCAGCGCATAGGTGTCGGCGAAGGGGCGGCGGCGTGGGTCGACCGCCGAGACGCTCATGCTGCGGCCCGAGCGCATCGCGGTGACCAGCGCATGGTCGGTGGCGGCGTCGGGGGCCCAGACGTCGCGCTCCGAGCCGACCAGTGGAAAGCGCCGCTCGCCGATCGCCAGCGTCACGCTCGCGGCGCGGTCGCGCGGGCTGCTCAGATGGGCGTGGAAGGATTCGCGCAACCGCCTGGCGGGCCAAGTGCCGACACTGGCGAATCCGTCGGGCCGGCCATTCGCCAGCACCGGCTTGGCAATGGCATAGCAGCGATCGGGATCGCGAAACGCGCCCCAGCCCTTGTAGATGCCGATCGTCTGGCGCGCGAAGACGGGTGCGGCGACCAGTGCCAGGCACAGCGCCAGCCGCTTCATGGTGCGGCCCGGTGGATCACCATCTCCACGCCGCCCTCGATCATCACGATCGACCCCTGCGGCAGGCGCTCGGCCACCGGCACGCCGCACAGCGAATCGTCGGGCAGCCCCAGCATCAGCCCGCGCAGCACCCGGCTGGACAGGCCGTGCATCAGGATCAGCCGGTCGCCGTCATGTTCGGCGGTGTCCGCCAGCCAGTCGGACAGCCGCGCCGCCATCGCCGCATAGCTTTCGCCGTCCGGTGCTGCCACCGCCATGCCGTGCTGATGGACGATGGGGCCATGGGTCGCGACCAGATCGGCGAAACGCTGTCCGCCCCAGCTGCCGAAGCCCAGCTCGATCAGCCGGACGTCATGGATGGTATCGTGCCAGTCGAGCGTCAGATGCTCGGCGATCACCGCCAGCGTCTGAAGCGCGCGGCCCGCGGGCGAGGACCATAAGGTCAGCGCAGGCGCATCGCCCAGCCGGTCGTGCAGGACTTTGCCGATCACCTCTCCTTGCGCGAATCCCTTGCGGGTCAGCGGCGTGTGAAGTTCGACCCGGTCGCCCTGGATGCGTCCGATCCGGTTGAACACCGTCTCGCCATGCCGGGCGATATAGTCGCGGCCCCTGCGGGCTGTCGGGCGTGCGGGCGGGGCGGGGCGGGTGGTCATGGCCCGTCGTACCTGTCCCGGCTGTTGCCGTCATGCAACGCTTTTTCCTGTTTAGCTGAGGTTCATGCAACGTCGGCGCTTTCCCGCCATTGGTGCAGCGACCGCCGAATGTAACGGCGGCCGGTACAGTAATGGAGTATAGTGTATGCGTAAGCTCATGCTCGCCGCCCTGGCGACCTCGGCGGCCGTCGCTGCGGCGGCCCCCGCCGCCGCGCAGACCGCACAGCCCTTCACCGGCCTGCGCGTCGAGGGCCTGATCGGCTATGACAGCCTCAACGATCGTCAGGGTCAGGACAAGAGTTCGAGCGACGGCGTGCTCTATGGCGCGGCGATCGGCTACGACCTTCCGGCAGGTCCCGTGGTGCTGGGCGCCGAGGGCGAGATTTCGGGCAGCAGCTCGGACACGCGCAGCAACGGCATCCGCGTTCCCGGTGACGAGTTCCGCCTGGGTGCGGGCCGTGACCTCTATGCCGGTGCGCGCGTCGGCTATGTCATCTCGCCGGTCGCGATGGGCTATGTGAAGGCCGGTTACACCAACGCCAAGTTCGATGCGCGCTACACGACGGCGGGCGTCACCACCGTCAATTCGCAGGAAGTCGGGGGCTATCGCCTGGGTGCCGGCCTGGAATATGCGATCAGTCCCAACACCTTCGTGAAGGGCGAGTATCGCTACTCGCATTATGACGAACTGGACGGCGTCGGCATCAACCCGAACCGCCACCAGTTGATGGCCGGTCTGGGCCTGCGCTTCTGACGAAGATGGGTTTTCCACATTAACGGTGGTTTTACCCCAATGTTGGAGGGGTCGGAGCCTTGCTCCGGCCCCTTCTTCGCGGGTAGGAACCAAGGCCATTTATCACTATCGGTATCGGACCATGCGGTCGTTCCGGCGGGGGATTTCGAGATGAAGGCGACGATCGAACGCGCAACGCTGCTCAAGGGTTTGAGCCATGTCCAGTCGGTGGTGGAGCGGCGGAACACGATTCCGATCCTCTCCAACGTGCTGCTGGAGGCGACGGCCGAGGGCCAGCTGCGCATGATGGCGACCGATCTGGACCTGCAGATCAACGACAGCGTGGCGGCCGCGGTCGACCAGCCGGGTTCGACCACCGTGTCGGCGCACACGCTGTTCGACATCGCGCGCAAGCTGCCCGAGGGCGCGCAGGTCCAGCTGACCGCCGCCGAGGGCCGCATGACCATCGTCGCGGGGCGCGCGCGCTTCTCGCTCGGCACCCTGCCGCGCGACGACTTCCCGGTGATCGCCGAGGGCGAGCTGCCGACCCAGTTCGAACTGCCGGTCGAACTGCTCAAGCAGATCATCGACAAGACGCGCTTCGCCATCTCGACCGAAGAGACGCGCTATTATCTGAACGGCATCTTCCTGCACGTCGCCGAGGATAACGGCGCGCCCGTACTGAAGGCCGCCGCCACCGACGGCCACCGTCTGGCGCGCGTCACCATCGATCGTCCGAGCGGCGCCGAAGAGATGCCCGACGTGATCGTGCCGCGTAAGTGCGTGGCTGAGCTGCGCAAGCTGCTCGACGAGGTGGACGGTTCGGTCGGCGTGTCGCTGTCGGGCACGAAGATCCGTTTCGACCTGGGCCAGGCGATCCTGACCTCCAAGCTGATCGACGGCACCTTCCCCGATTACAGCCGCGTCATCCCGACCGCGAACGACAAGATCCTGAAGCTGGACCCCAAGGCGTTCATGCAGGGCGTTGACCGCGTGTCCACCATCGCAACCGAGAAGACCCGCGCGGTGAAGATGGCGCTGGACCGCGACCGGATCACCCTGTCGGTGACCAGCCCCGAAAACGGCACCGCGTCCGAGGAAGTGCCCGGCGAATATACCGCGCTGGGCTTCGAGATCGGCTTCAACAGCCGCTATCTGCTCGACATCCTGGCGCAGATCGACAGCGACCTGGTCGAGGTCCACCTGGCCGACGCCGCCGCGCCGACCCTGATCCGCGAGAATGACAAGGCGCCTGCGCTCTACGTGCTGATGCCGATGCGGGTGTGATGTCATCCTCCCCGGCACGGGGAGGGGGACCACCCGAAGGGTGGTGGAGGGGGATCGCCGCAACGGGCGACCTGTGAGGATGCCCCCCTCCGTCAGGCCTGCGGCCTGCCACCTCCCCATGCTGGGGAGGATGTTCTAAGGCGGTGACAATGCTCACCCGCCTCGTCCTGACCGATTTCCGCAATCATGCCGACCTCGCACTCTTTCCGAGTGCGGGGTTCGTCGTGCTGACCGGCGAGAATGGCGCGGGGAAAACCAATGTGCTGGAAGCGGTGTCGCTGCTCGCGCCCGGTCGGGGGCTGCGCCGCGCAGCACTGTCGGCGATGGCGCGGCAGGGGGGCAAGGGTGGCTTCGGCGTTGCCGCGACGCTGGAGGGCGATGTCGAGCTGGCGACCGGCGCGCTGGCCTCTTCCCCCGAGCGGCGGGTGGTGCGGGTGCAGGGCGCGGGTACGAGCGCCAATGCGCTGGCCGAGTGGCTGTCGGTCCTGTGGTTGACCCCGGCGATGGACCGGCTGTTCGTCGAGCCCGCGTCGGAGCGGCGGCGCTTTTTGGACCGGCTGGTCATGGCGCTGGAGCCGGCGCATGGGATGCACGCGACCCGCTATGACGCGGCGATGCGTGAACGCAACCGGCTGTTGGCGGGGGAGGGGGCGGTCGATCCCGACTGGCTGACCGCGCTGGAGGCGCGGATGGTGGAGCATGGCGCGGCCATCGATGCCGCTCGGGTCGAGGCGGTGGCGGCGCTCGACGAACGGCTGGCCGCGGCGCCCGACAGTGTGTTCGCGCGTGCCTCGCTCGCATTGGAAGGGGAGGCGGTCGATCCGGCGGTGTTCGCCCATGCGCTGGCGATGGGGCGACGACGCGACGCTGCGGCGGGCCGGACCCTGGTGGGCCCGCACCGCGCCGACCTGCTGGTCACCCATGTCGCCAAGGGGCAGGCGGCGGCCCTGTGCTCGACCGGCGAGCAGAAGGCGCTGCTGCTGGGTATCGTGCTGGCCCATGCCGACCTCGTCACCGAACAGCGCGGGGTGCCGCCGGTATTGCTGCTGGACGAGGTGGCGGCGCATCTCGACCCGTCGCGGCGCGCCGCCTTGTTCGCGCGGCTGGCGGGACGGGGGCAGGTGTGGATGACCGGGACCGAGCCCGCATTGTTCACCGATGTGCCGGGGGTGGCGACACGGGTGGAGTTCTGAAATTCGAACCTCAGGCTCTGCGAGGCACCTGGCCCTCCCCCATCCCCTCCCGCCTGCGGGAGGGGGCGTTACCGGGGCGACCGCCCCGATGCCTACCGACACATCTTCATCGCCACCGCATCCAGCGCCCGGTCATAGCTCGCGGTCTCGCCCCCACTCAGAAACCCCTGTTTCGTCACGAAGCGATCCGCGTCGCGGCGAATGCGCTCGACCTCCTTCCACAGCATCTGCGCCTGTGGCTGGTTCAGGCGACGCGCCTTGCGGGCGTTGCCGATATCGGCCTGCAGGATATTGGCGCGCATCGCGATATGCGCCTGGCGGCTGTCGTGGATCGCTCCGCCGGTCGGTGCGCGCAGGCGGCGCTGCTGGGTCAGGTTGCAGCTCGGATAATCGCGCTTGGGCAGTTGGGCGCAGAGCGGCGCGGCGGTGCAGGCCGCCGCCAGGATCGCGAGGGTCAGGGCCTTGGACGTCATCACGAATCTCCCATGCCGATCAGGTCTCGAACGATAGGCACGCACCCCTCGTGCACGCCTTTCCGCGCGATGAAAACACCGTCAGCGACCCAGCTCCGTCACCTGTCGCAACGCGCCCGGTGAAAGGGCCGCCCGCCTTCCCATTTCGCTTTCTTTGGGGGGCGGTAATTCCTATATACTTGCTATGGCAGATACCCCCCAGACGAACGAATACGGCGCCTCCTCGATCAAGGTGCTGAAGGGCCTCGACGCGGTGCGCAAGCGGCCGGGCATGTATATCGGCGACACCGACGACGGTTCGGGCCTCCACCACATGGTGTTCGAGGTGTCGGACAATGCGATCGACGAGGCGCTGGCGGGGCATTGCGACCGCATCGACATCCAGCTGAACGCCGACGGATCGGTCAGCGTGACCGACAATGGCCGCGGCATCCCGACCGGCATCCACCCCGAAGAGGGCGTGTCGGCGGCCGAGGTCATCATGACCCAGCTCCACGCTGGCGGAAAGTTCGAGAACACCAGCGACGACAACGCCTACAAGGTGTCGGGCGGCCTGCACGGCGTCGGCGTGTCGGTGGTCAACGCGCTGTCCGAGTTCCTGGACCTGACCATCTGGCGTGACGGCGAGGAGCATTACATGCGCTTCGCGCACGGCGACGCGGTCGCGCCGCTGAAGGTGGTCGGCAAGTCCGAGCCGGGGCAGAAGGGCACCCGCGTCACCTTCCTGCCCAGCCCGTCGACCTTCAAGATCACCGAGTTCGACTTCGCCAAGCTGGAGCATCGCTATCGTGAGCTGGCGTTCCTGAACTCGGGCGTTCGCCTGTTCCTGACCGATGCGCGGCATGAAGAGGCCAAGACGATCGAGCTGTATTACGAGGGCGGGATCGCCGCCTTCGTGAAGTGGCTGGACCGCTCCAAGTCGCCGCTGTTCCCCGAGCCCATCGCCATCCATGGTCAGCGCGATGCGATCGGCATGGACGTCGCGCTGGAGTGGAACGACAGCTATTACGAGAACGTCCTGGCGTTCACCAACAACATCCCGCAGCGCGACGGCGGCACGCATATCGCGGCCTTCCGCGCCGCGCTGACCCGCACGCTCAACAATTATGCCGACAAGTCGGGCCTCCTGAAGAAGGAGAAGGTCACGCTGACCGGCGACGATATGCGCGAGGGGCTTACCGCGATCGTCTCGGTCAAGCTGCCCGACCCGAAGTTCAGCAGCCAGACCAAGGACAAGCTGGTCTCGTCCGAGGTGCGCCAGCCGCTGGAATCGCTGATCGCCGACAAGCTGGCCGACTGGCTGGAGGAAAATCCGCAGAACGCGCGGGCGATCATCATGAAGGTGATCGACGCCGCCGCCGCGCGCGAGGCCGCCAAGCGCGCCCGCGAGCTGACCCGACGCAAGGGCGTGATGGACATCGCCTCGCTGCCCGGCAAGCTGGCCGACTGCCAGGAGCGCGATCCCGCCAAGTCCGAACTGTTCCTGGTCGAGGGTGACTCGGCCGGTGGCTCGGCCAAGCAGGGGCGCAACCGCCATTTCCAGGCGATCCTGCCCCTTCGCGGCAAGATCCTGAACACCGAGCGCGCGCGGTTCGACCGCATGATCTCGTCCAAGGAAATCGGCACGCTCATCCAGGCGATGGGCACCGGCATCGGCCGCGACGATTTCAACGCGGACAAGCTGCGTTACCACAAGATCGTCATCATGACCGACGCAGACGTCGACGGCGCGCATATCCGCACGCTGCTGCTGACCTTCTTCTATCGCCAGATGCCAGAGCTGATCTCGCGCGGGCACCTCTATATCGCCCAGCCGCCGCTCTATAAGGCGACCAAGGGGCGGTCGGAGGTCTATCTCAAGGACGATACCGCGCTCGACGAGTATCTGGTCGAGGGCGGCGTCGCGACGATGGTGCTGGAAGGGCCGGGCGGTGGACGTTCGGGCAACGACCTGAAGGCGCTGGTCGACCATGCGCGGCGGATGCGCACGCTGATGCGCTATGTGCCGCGTCGCTATGACGCCTCGATCATCGAGGTGCTGGCGCTGGCGGGTGCGCTCGATCCGGTGCTGACCCGCGAGCAACGCATGGCGACGGTGGTCGAAACCACGCGCCGTCTGGAATCGGGCGATCACGAGGCGCGCTGGTCGGCGCGGCTGACCGAGGATGGCGGCGTCCATTTCGAGCGGCTGTGGCGCGGCGTGACCGATCACCACATCGTCGAGGCCAGCTTCATCGCCTCGGCCGAGGCGCGCAAGCTGCACAGCCTGGCCGCCGAACAGGCCGAGAGCTTCACCCACGCCGCCAAGCTGGTCCCGCTGCGCAGTGCCGCAGCCGAGCCGTCGGCCGATGTCGTGCCGACCGATGAGGACGGCAACGCCACGACGCTGGCGCGGGGCGAAACCCGCGTGGCGCGGCCGAGCCAGTTGCTCGAGGCGATCCTGACCGCAGGCCGCAAGGGCCTGGCGATCCAGCGCTACAAGGGTCTGGGCGAGATGAATGCCGAGCAGCTGTGGGAAACCACGCTCGATCCGGCGGTCCGCTCGATGCTGCGCGTGACCTCGGACGATGTCGCCGCGGCGGACGAGGTGTTCAGCCGCTTGATGGGCGAAGTGGTCGAACCGCGCCGCGAATTCATCCAGGACAATGCGCTGAACGTGGCGAACCTGGACGTGTAAGCCAAACGCCCCGCCCCCCGTTCGGGCGGGGCGGCGGGGTGGAACAGGTCAAGGAGAGAGCAGGCATGAAGGCGATCGCACTGGGACTGATGCTGGTGGCGGGCGGGACCGTCGCAGTGGCGCAGCAAAAGCCTGCCACGCCGGCCAAGCCCGCCGTCGTTCCGGCCTATGTCTCCGCCGCCCTCGCCGCTCCGGCGCGTGCGGACCAGGCGGGGGACGACGAGCGACGCCAAGCGGCGGCGGTCATCGCCTTTTCCGGCGTGAAGCCGGGCGACACGGTGATCGATTACCTGCCGGGCAAGGGCTATTGGACGGGCATCTTCTCAAGCGTGGTGGGGCCCAAGGGGCGCGTCTTTGCCTATTGGCCCGCCGCTGCGCAGAAATATGCGGAAGGAACGCTGGGCGCGCTCCAGGGCCGTAACCTCGCCAACGTCACCGCGCAGGTGCAGGGCGTGAACCTCCCCGCCGCCGAACAGCCCGTCGACCTGTTCTGGACCGTGCAGAACTATCACGACGTCGCCAACAAGAATGCGGGTGAACCGGTACTGCGTGCGTTCGACCAGGCAGTGTTCAAGGCGCTGAAGCCCGGCGGCACCTATGTCATCATCGACCACGCCGATGCGGTGGGCAAGGGGCTGGCCAACACCAATACCACCCACCGGATCGATCCCGATTACGTCAAGCGGCAGGTCCAGTCGGTCGGCTTCCGCTTCGTCGGGGAGAGCAAGGTGCTGCGCAATCCGGCGGACGACCATTCCAAGAACGTCTTCGACCCGGCCATTCGCGGGCGGACCGACCAGTTCGTCTACAAGTTCCGCAAGCCCTGAGGCCAGCAGGGCGGGGAGGCCGGTCTCGGTGAGACCCCTTGCCCTCCCGCCTGCGGGAAGGGAGCTGGACCGGCGTAAAAGTCCCCCAGTCCGTCGAAGGGGCGTAATGCCAAACTCAAAAGCCCCTCTCCCGGCAGGGGGAGGGGTTGGGGAGGGGCAAGGGCCACAAGTGCTGGCTCGGTGAGACTCCATGCCCTCCCCCAGCCCCTCCCGCTTGCGGGAGGGGAGCGGCCAGCCCCCACGAAACCGCAAATCCTATAGCGGCAGTCGCAACATCGCCCGCACGCCGCGATACGCGGGATCATATTCCAGCTCGGTCTGCAGGCTTTTCGCCATCGCACGGATCAGCTTGGCGCCCAGGCCGGTGCCTTGCGGTTTCTGTCCCTCCGCGATGCCGCAACCGTCGTCCTCGACCACCAGCAGGCAATGGCCGTCGCCCTGGGTCAGGCGGATGCGGACCTCGCCGGTGCCGTCCGGATAGGCATATTTGCAGGCATTGGTGACGAGTTCGGTGACGATCACCCCGATCGACACCGCGCGGTCGGTCTTCACCCGGATCGGGTCGGCGGTCAGGGTCAGCGTGCGGGGCAGCATGTCGCTCGACCAGCTTTCGCCCAGTTCCTCGACCAGCGCGCCCAGATAGTCGCGCAGGTCGACCTGCTCGACGTCGTTGGCGGTATAGAGCCGCCGGTGGACCTGCGCGATCGCGCGGATGCGGCGTTGCGTATCCTCCAGCGCCTCTCGCGCGCGGTCGTCGGCCAGCACACCCTTCTGCAACCCGATCATCGCCGAGACGAGCTGCAGCGAGTTGGCCACCCGGTGATTCACCTCGCTCAGCATCGCCTCCAGTCGGGCGTTGGTCGCGCGCAGTTCGGTCTCGGCGGCGGCCTTGGCGCGTTCCAGCCGTGCGCGGTCGAGCACTTGGGTGAAGCTGGCGGACAGCAGGTCGAAGAAATCCTCGCCGACCGTCTTCACCACATAATCGGCCGCTCCGGCCTTCAGCGCGGCGACGGCGATGCGCCCCTCGTCCGATCCGGTGACATAGACGACGGGGGGCGGATCGGGCAGCGCGGTGATCGCGGCCAGCGTTTCCAGCCCGTCCATGCCGGGCATGTAATGGTCGACCGCGACCAGATCGAAGCCACCGCTGGCCGCCTGCGCCGCCACCATCGCGATGCCATCCTCGCCCGAGGCGGCGGAGGCCACGTCATATCCCAGCCGCCCCAGCGCCCGCGACACCAGCCGCCGCAGCGCGTCGTCGTCGTCGATGTAGAGGATATGGGGTGCCGGACCATCCGTCATGGGCGGGGCGGGCGTCAGCCCTCCACCCCCGGCACCTGGATCACCGACAGGAACAGGCCCAGCTGGCGGATCGCCTGGGCGAAATTCTCATAATTCACCGGCTTGGTGATATAGACGTTGCAGCCCAGGTCGTAGCAGCGCTGGATCTCGACCTTGTCGTCGGTGGTGGTCAGCACGACGACGGGCGCGCGGCGGAGCGGACTGCCCTCGTCCTTGATTTTCGCCAGGATGTCGGTGCCGCTCATGTCCGGCAGGTTCAGGTCGAGCAGGACCAGCGCCGGGCCGCTCTTGGCCGGGCCGTCGGGGGCGTGGAACAGATATTCCAGCGCGGTGGTGCCGTCGGTGAAGTGGCGGATGTCATTCAGGATTCCGGCGCGCCGGATATTCTTTTCGATCAGGCGGGCATGGCCCTCATCGTCCTCGATCATGACGATGCCCACGGAGCGATGGTCGTTCATTCAGGCACCTTCGATGGATAGGGAGGGGGGAAGCGACAGGAAGAAGGTCGCCCCTTCTCCCAGTTGGGATTCGACGGAAATCGTGCCGCCCAGGCGATAGGCAAGCGCGCGGACATGGGCCAGGCCGATGCCTTCGCCCGGCTGGTCCTGCTGCCCCGATCGGCGAAACAGGTCGAAAATGCGCTGATGGTCGCGCGGGTCGATGCCGCGCCCATTGTCGCGCACCGCCACGATCACCCGGCCGGGCGTCTCGTGTGCAGAGACATGCACCTCGGCGGCGCGGGCAGGGTGGCGGTATTTCGTCGCATTCTCGATCAGGTTGGACAGAATCTGCTCCAGCGCGATCCGGTCGCTGACGACGACCGGCATCGGCCGCTCGACGGTCAGGGTGACGCCGCGATCGTCGATGACGTGGCGGATCGAATCGCCGATCTGTTCGACCAGCTGGTCGAGCGCGATCATCTCGGGCGCCAGCACCCGGCGGCCTTCGCGGCTGAGCTTCAGGATGGCGTTGATCAGCCGGTCCATCTTGGCGGTCGAGGTGCGGATGAAGCCGATCGCCTCGGGCAGGTCCTCGCGCGCGGCCAGCCGCGCCTCCTCGGTCACGATGTGCGGTGCCTCTACCTCGGCGCGGTCGATCAGCGCGGACAGCGGCTGGGTCGCCGCCGACAGTTCGGCGGTGAAGCCCATGACGTTGACCAGGGGCGAGCGCAGGTCGTGGCTGACGATATAGGCGAAGCGCTGAATCTCCTCGTTCGCCAGCGCCAGGTCGGCGGTGCGTTCCTTGACCTGCTCCTCCAGCGTGGCGTTGAGCGAGGCGAGTGCGCTGCGCGATCGATGAAGGTCGCGGGTGTAGCGGCGCATGGTCAGGAAGGTGACGATCACGACGGCCAGGAACAGCAGCGCGGCGATCGCCATCACGGTGGAGAAGGTCTGGCGGCTGGCGATCTGTTCGGCGTCGCGGATCGCGAGCAGGCGGCGTTCCTCGCCCGCCATGGTGTCGAACACGCCGCGCAGCTTCATCATCCGCTGAAGGCCGCTGTCGGCGCGGAACCGGGCGAGCGCCTCGGCGCCGCGCCCCTGCTGGACCAGCGCGTTGGTCCGGCGCTGCGCCGCGTCGATCTCGGCCAGACGCCGCGTGACCATCGCCATCGGCACGCGCTGGCGCGGATTGTCGGCGGTCAGGCGGCGTAGTTCGGCGACCTGCGGGATCAGTTCGTCATGGGCGCGTTCGAAACTGTCGAGGAAAGCGGGGCTTCCGGCCAGCATATAGCCTCGCCGGGCTGTCTCCTGCTGTTCGGCCAGGCGGCGGACTTCGATCAGCACGCTTTCGACGCGGTATGTGTGGACGACCCAGTCGCTGTGCCGGTTCGTCTGGCGCACGACATAGCCCGCCGCGCCCGCCGCCACGAGCAGCGCCAGGAAACCGATCGCCATGGCGGCGATCAGGATACGACCGATAGGATTTTCGGCCGATGCGTCGGAAGAAGACCCCTTCATGGCGCCATGCCTTATCGGAGGACAGGCAAGGAAGCCAGAGCCGTTACGTCAGCATTACGACTACAATTCTCGCAGCGATTACAGCAGGAGTTCCTGGGGGCTCGGCCGCCCGACATGACCGCCGCCGCGCCGCCGCGCCATCTCGGTCTCGGCGGTGAAGCGGACATCGGGGTCGCGGTCGGACAGGAAGCCGATCAGCGAGTCCTCGTCGATCTCGCGCCAGTCCTTGCCGCGATCGGGGCCGTAGCGGACGCGCGGCAACAGGCCGGGGATGCGCGACCATTCGAGAAGCTGCGCCAGGCTCGCCTCGTTCAACTGGTCGCGCAGGTGGTGGGCGGTGACATAGGCGTCGGGAAAGGCGCGGTGGATGGGCAGGCCGCGCTCATGGACCAGCCCGGCGGGCTTGCGCCAGTATCGCAGCACCTGGTTGGAAAAGCTGGGGCTGTCGGGCCAGAGGCGCAGCGCGCATTTCCAGGTGCAGATCCAGTCGGCGGACTGGGTCATGGCGGGGGTGCAATATTGCTGCTCGAAATCGGCACGGTGCGCGGCCAATGCCAGGCGGCGTGGCCAGGGATCGAGCACGCGGCGCGCGACGTCGTGCCACCAGGGCGCATCGGCGACCTGTTCGTCCAGGATATGGTGGATCGCCTGGGTGATGGGCGGGATGGGGCGGCCCGGATTGACCAGGATGCTGCCCCCTTCGCCCTCCAGTTCCCAGCGGCCATCCTTGCCCAGCGCCACGTCCTGCCACCCGATCTCGCATACGCCGTGGGTCGGGGGTGCCTGTCCGGTCGTCTCCAGGTCGATGACACGGATAATCTGGGGCTGGGGACGTTGCATCGCGCCTATGTGGGCGTTTGGGCCCCGAAAAGCGAGGGGATTGTCCCGCCACTATCCCATCAGGGCACGGTCGCGCAGTCCGCGCCAGACGTGCAGCGCCTGCACGGTTTCCGCTACGTCATGCACGCGGATCAACTGCACGCCCGCCTCCGCGCCCTTGATCGCCAGCGCCAGCGATCCGCCGAGCCGGGCATCGACGGGTGCCTCATTCGACAGCGCACCGATCATCCGCTTGCGACTGGCCCCGAGCATGATCGGGCATCCCAGCCCGTGAAAGATGGCAAGCCCGTTGATCAGCGCCAGATTGTCGGCCAGCGACTTGCCGAAGCCGATGCCGGGATCGACCATCACGCGCGAACGGGGGATGCCCGCCGCCTCGACCGCCGCGATGCGCGCCTCCAGCCAGTCGAACACCTCGGTCAGGACATCGCCGTAACCGACGCGGCCATGGCCCCCCTTGGCCGGGTCGGGCGAGTGCATCAGGACGACCGGGCAGCCCGCCCTGGCCACCACCTCCAGCGCGCGGTCGTCCCACAGCAATGCCGAGACGTCGTTGACGATGCCCGCGCCGGCCGCCAGCGCCGCCTCCATGACGGCGGCCTTGCGCGTGTCGATCGACACCAGTGCGCCACCCCTGGCCAGCCGCTCGATGACCGGAGCGGTGCGGGCGACCTCGTCGCCTTCCCAGACAAGGGCCGCGCCGGGGCGGGTGGACTCGCCGCCCAGGTCGATGACCGCCGCGCCCTGTGCCGCCATCGCCATGCCGCTGTCCGCCGCCGCGGCCGGATCGCCGACATGCTTGCCGCCATCGGAAAAGCTGTCGGGGGTGACGTTCAGGATCGCGGCGACCTGCGGCTGGTCGAAACGCAGGGTGCGCTCGCCAACGACCCAGGGGGCACGGGGGGCGGTGAAGGCGGCGTGGAGCGCCTCGGCACGGGGCGAGCCGCCGAGGTCCTGCGCGAAGCGGGCGACGGGAACGATACGGCGGCTGGCCCCCTCGCGGACTTCATAGGCGGCGAACCACTGCATCCCGCCCGCCAGCCGGGCGACGCTGCCATCCTCCAGCCCGATGGGGGTGTCGACGAATTGGACCGGGCGCAGATGCATGGGGTTGTTCCTATAATTTCCTCCCCTGGAAGGGGAGGTGGCGCGCGCAGCGCGTCGGAGGGGTGTCACCCTCTCGATAACGCGACACCCCTCCGTCAGGGCTTCGCCCTGCCACCTCCCCTTACAGGGGAGGAATAGGGGTCAGGGCTGCGTCGCCAGCAGCCAGGTCTGGCGCATGGCGTCGATCGGCTTCAGCGCGCCCTCGCGCTCGAAATGCCAGAAGGTCCAGCCATTGCAGGTCGGCCGGTTCTGGAGCAGCGAGCCCAGCCGGTGGATCGACCCCGCCTGGCCGCATTCGGACAGCAGCGATCCGTCGGCCCGCACCGTTGCGCGCCATTTGCGCTTGGCATCCATCAGCGGCAGGCCGGGCAGGAGATAGCCGTTCTCGACCAGCGTGCCGAAGGCGACCTTGGGCTGTGCCTTGGGGCTCTGCATCGTGGCCAGCGCGCTTTCGTCCAGCGGCAGGGCCGCCTCGATCCGCTCGATGGCGGCGGCGCAATAGGTCGGCTCGCGCTCGATCCCGATCCAGCGGCGGCCCAGCCGCTTGGCGACCGCGCCGGTCGTGCCGGTGCCGAAGAAGGGGTCGGCGATCACGTCGCCCGGCCGGGTGCAGGCGAGCAGGATGCGGTACAGCAACGCCTCGGGCTTCTGGGTCGGATGGACCTTGTGCCCGTCCTTCTTCAACCGTTCCTGACCGCCGCAGATCGGGAATTCCCAGTCCGAGCGCATCTGGATCTCGTCGTTCAGCGTCTTCATCGAACGATAGTTGAAGGTGTATTTCGCCTTCTCGCCCTTCGACGCCCAGATCAGCGTTTCATGTGCGTTGGTGAAGCGGGTGCCCTTGAAATTGGGCATGGGGTTCGACTTGCGCCAGATGATGTCGTTGAGGATCCAGAAGCCCAGATCCTGCACCGCGGTCCCGACGCGGAAGATGTTGTGATAGCTGCCGATGACCCAGAGCGAGCCATTGTCCTTCAGGACGCGGTAGCATTCGGCGAGCCAGGCGCGGGTGAAGGCGTCATAGGCGGCGAAGGTGTCGAACTTGTCCCAGGCGTCGGTGACGGCATCGACATGGCTGCCATCGGGGCGGAACAGCTCGCCGCCGAGCTGGAGGTTATAGGGGGGGTCGGCGAAGACCATGTCGACCGACTTGTCGGGCAGCGAGCGGAGTGCCGCGATACAGTCGCCCATCAGGATCTGGTCGAGCGGCAAGACATCCTCGCGCTCCGCCGCGATCGGCCGTGCCGCGATCGGTCGTCCCCCAATTGGTCGTCCCACCGTCTGGATGACCCCCATGGTTTGCCGTTCCTTCTACCCTCGAACCCTCGCATCCACCCGGAACGAGTCGGTCGTCAAGAGGCGATTCGCAAGCGCGACTCGCGGGATTCCGCCAGATTCGGGGAAATCCTGCGGGCGTGTGGCAGATATGGGGGCTGTGGATAACTTTGCCCCCAAGGGAGTGGGGGTGTGGCGATGGTGACTCGCCTTGGCCTTAAAATCCTTCCCCTCGTCCGATGGGGAGGAATTAGAGTTTGATCCACCTGCCCTGAACCATTGCCCTACCACCCCGGCGAAGGCCGGGGTCCAGTTGCGAAGGCTTCGGCGACGAAGCGCACTGGATCGTCACAACCGCACCCCCAACTGGACCCCGGCCTCCGCCGGGGTGGTGCTTCAGCTTGGCTGGATAAAACACCTAGAGGTCGAGGTAACATTGCGCCACGGGCGCGAAGCTGCGGCGGTGGAGCGGCGTCGGCCCATGTTCGCGCAACGCCGCCAGATGCACGGCCGAGCCGTAACCCTTGTTGGAATGCCAGCCATAAGCGGGCCACTCCGCCGCCGCTTCGATCATCATCTGGTCCCGGAGATGCTTGGCGACGATCGACGCGGCACCGATCGCCAGCGACTTGGCATCCCCGCCGACGATCGCGGTGGCGGCGTAATCCCATTTGGGCAGCTTGTTGCCGTCGACCAGCACATGCGCGGGGTGGCATCCCAACGTCTCGACCACCGCATCGACCGCCAGCGTCATCGCCTTCATCGTCGCCCAATAGATGTTGAGCCGGTCGATCTCTTCCGGGTGGACCACCCCGACGCCGACCACGGCGCAGGCGCGGATTTCGGCATACAGGCGCGCGCGGGTCTTTTCGGTCAGCTTCTTGGAATCGTTGATGCCGGTGGGAACATCCCTGGCGGGCAGGATGACGGCGGCCGCGACGACCGGGCCCGCCAGCGGCCCACGCCCCGCCTCGTCCACGCCGCACAGGGGCGCGGGAAAACTGTGATCGACCATGGCGGCGGCTCTATCGCCGTGCGGTAGGGATGGGAAGGTGCCCATTCCTCCCCTCGCAGGGAGCAAGCATCATCACCCCCAGCGCGCGGCGAAGGCGGCGGCGTCCCAGCCTTCGCGGCTGATCGCGGCGAGCAGGTGGTAGAAGGGCACCATGCCCAGCCCATGGCCCATCGGCCCGTGACCCTGGCCCAGCCCGGGCGCGGCGGCGAGCGCGGCCTGGACGAAGGCGACGGCGCGGTCGACCGCATCGGCCAGCGGCAGGCCCTGGCCCAGTCCGGTCGCGATCGCACTGGCCAGCGTACAGCCGGTGCCGTGGGTCGATGTCGTCTCGCGCCGGGGATGCTGCCAGCGTTGCTCGCCCTCGGGTTGGACCAGCCGGTCCTCGATCACCGGGCCTTCGCCATGCCCGCCCTTGACCAGCAGCGCGGCGGTCTGGTGCCGCACCATGGCTTCGCCGCCCAGCGCGGCCAGTTCGGGCAGGTTGGGCGTGGTCAGCGCGGCGAGGCCCAGGAAGCGGCGGAACGCGGTGATCACGTCGGCATCCGCCAGCACCGATCCGCTGGTGGCGATCATGACCGGATCGAACACCACGGGCAGCGCCAGCGTTTCCAGCCGGTCGGCCAGCGCATGGGCGGTTTCCGCCGATCCGATCATGCCGATCTTGACCGCATCCGCGCCGATATCGGCCAGCACGCTGTCGATCTGCGCCATGACCATGGCGGTGGGGACGGGGTGCACCGCCTGGACGCCCAGCGTGTTCTGCGCGGTGATCGCGGTGATCGCGGTCATGGGGTGACCGCCCAGCATCGCGACCGTCTTGATATCCGCCTGTATGCCCGCCCCACCCCCGGAATCGGAACCGGCGACGATCAGGATGCGGGCGGGGGACGGCACGGACATAAGAATTTCGCCATGCCTTTTCGAACCCCCAGGGGCAAGTCGCGCAACGGCCCCATCGAGGCGCGGTGATCGGCCGTTCCAGCGGAAAGCGAGCCAGGCGAAGTACTTATGCGGCGGCCCATCGCAACGGCTGGGCTGCAGGTGCTGGCACTTTCGTAACGTTTCGTTTCCGGTGCCCCCGGCACCTTTCCATGTTGCGGTGCAGTATTATTTCGATGACGCATCCAACCCGACTTTGTCGCGTTGCTGCGACCTTAGACCTGATTGGACGCCTGACCGGACGGTTGCATAAGGGAGACCGGATTTGATCGTCGACGCCGTACCACGTACCCGCATCATCATCGCCGAAGTCTGGCGGCCGCTGCTGGGGCTGTTCATCTGGGACGTGATCGTCACGGTTGCCTATTATGTCCTGCCGTTCAAGGCGCCCTCGCTGCCGCTGACGCTGTTCGGCACCGCGCTTGCGCTGTTCCTGGGTTTCCGGACCAACTCGGCCTATCAGCGCTGGTGGGAGGGACGGCAGCTCTGGGGCCTGATGATCAACGCGTCGCGCAATATCGCCCGTAGCGCGCGCAACTTCCTTCCCGAGCCTGAGGCGCATGACCTGAAGCGTTCGATCGTGCTGCGTCAGATCGCCTATGTGAATGCGCTACGCTGTCAGCTGCGCAAGCAGCCGGTCGATGGCGAGGTGCTGCGTTTCCTGTCGCAGGGCGAGGCCGAGCCCGCGCTCGAGCGGACGAACACCGCCAACGGCCTGCTCGACGGCACCGGCCGCCGCATTGCCGATGCGCAGCGTCGCGGCTGGCTCGACACCATCCAGCAGACGCAGATGGAATCGGTGCTGGTCGACATCGCCAACTCGCAAGGCGGCATGGAGCGGTTGAAGAACACGCCGCTGCCCAACCAGTATCGCTTCATCCCGGCCTTCTTTACCCGGCTGTTCTGTGTGCTGCTGCCGATCGGCCTGGTCGAGACGCTGGGCTTTGCGACGCCGGTGGGCTCGTCGATCGCGGGGCTGATGTTCCTGGCCGCGCTTCAGATCGGCGACGACCTGGTCGATCCGTTCAGCGACACGGTCCACGACCTGCCGCTGAGCGCGATGTGCCGCACGATCGAGATCGACCTGCTCCAGTCGATCGGCGATCCGGCACCCGAGCCGATGAAGCCGGTCGACGGGGTGCTGTGGTAAGCCGTTAAATCCTCCCCGGTACGGGGAGGGGGACCAGCGAAGCTGGTGGAGGGGGTGTGTCGCTATCGAGAGGGTGACACCCCTCCGTCAGGCCTGACGGCCTGCCACCTCCCCTTGCAGGGGAGGAATAATCTTTACGCAGCGTTGTCGATGCCCAGTTCGCCCAGCTTGCGATAAAGCGTCGAACGGCCGATCCCCAGCCGCCGGGCGACCTCGGTCATGCGGCCGCGATAATGGCCGATCGCCAGGCGGATGACATCGGCTTCGATATCCTCGAGCGGGCGCAGATTGCCGTCGGGGCGGAACAGGTTGATGCCGCCATTATGCGCTGCCTGGCCGCTGCTCGCGCTGACCGAGGGGCGGTCGCCGAGCGAGGCGATCTGCGGGAAGTCGGCGGGCGTCAGTTCATCGCCCTCGCACAGCACGGCGGCGCGGAAGAGGGCGTTCTGCAACTGGCGGACATTGCCGGGCCAGTCGTAACGGCGCAGCAGGTCGAGCGCGTCGTCGGTGATGTCGAGATGGCGCAGGCCCGGCTGCTGCGCGATCCGGCCGAGCAGGTGGCGGGTCAGCGCGGGGACGTCGGCGGCGCGGTCGCGCAAGGGCGGCACCGCGACATGGACGGTGTTCAGCTTGTAATACAGGTCCTCGCGGAACCGCCCGGCCTCGACCGCCTCGAGCAGGCGACCATCGGTGGCCGCGATGATGCGCACATCGACCTCGCGGGCGTGGCGCGCGCCCAGCGGCACGATCGTCGCGGATTGCAGCATTTCGAACAGCCGCGCCTGGGTTTCGAGCGGCATGCCCGACACCTCGTCCAGGAACAGGGTCGATCCGTCCGCCTCGACCATCTTGCCGATGCGGCGTTCGAACGCCCCGGCAAAGGCACCTTCCTCATGGCCGAAGATGATGCTGTCGAGCAGGTTGGCGGCGGTCGCGGCGCAGTTAACGCGGATCATCGGCCGTTCGGCACGGGGGGAGGCGGCGTGGATCGCCTCGGCCAGCGATTCCTTGCCGACGCCGCCCTCGCCCTCGATCAGGACGGCGACCCGGGCGCGCGCCGCCTTGGCCGCGACGCCGAGTGCGGCGCGGAATTCCGGCGTGTCGCCGACGATCTCGTCAAAGGCGAGGAGCGCGGGGATCTTCTCGGTCAGCGGGCGAAGCTCGCCGCTGGTCTGGCCCGCGACACAGGCCTCCAGCGCGGCGAGCAGGCGTTCGGGGGCCAGCGGCTTGACCAGGAAGTCGGTCGCGCCCGCGCGCATCGCCGCCACCGCCTGCGCCACCGAGTCGTTGGCGGTCAGCATCAGGATGGGCAGGTCGGCGCGCAGCGCGTGCACATCGGCGATCATCTGCGTCGCATCGGTGCCGGGGGCCCAGTGATCGATCAGGACGGCATCGAGTTCGCGCCCCTGGGCGGATTCCAGGACGGAGGCGGCCATATCGGCATCGGTGGCGAACAGGGTGCGCCAGCCGCCACGCTGCGCCAGCGCGGTGATCAGCCGACGCTGGGCCGGTTCGTCATCGATCAGCAGCAGCAGACGTTGGCCGTTGCGCGTCATAATATGTCCTGTGGTCCCAATTCAGGGCGGTATACCGCAACTTTGTTAAAATCTGCGTTAATTCGGGACAATCTCTTTTCGCGGCGCATGACCGGGCCGGCGGCATTTTCTTTTCGCGGTGCGGGCCGCGCGGGGGCGGATCGGCACGTTTCGGGGTTGATCCGTCCGGGGCGGTGAATAAGCTTCGGACAGGACAGGCGGGCGGGTAACGGTTTCGCACGAACGACAAGCGGAGGTGAGGATCATGGCGGGCAACGACACCGGCATTCCGGGAGGCACCGGCGAAATGAAGGCGCATGTCGCCACCTACGGCCTGATGATCGGGATGCTGAAATGGGGCGCGGTCGCGGTCGCCATTCTGGTGGCGATCGTCCTCTGGCTGATCGCCTGATCCCGTGGGCTTACGGATCGCGGTCCTTCATGAGACCGTAGCGGGCGAAACCCGCGTCGCCGCCACGCCGGAGACGGTGAAGAAGCTGATCGCACTCGGCGCGACCCTGGCGGTCGAGCGGGGCGCCGGGGTCGCCGCCGGGATCGCCGATGGTGATTACGAGCAGGCGGGGGCGATGCTGGCCGACCGGGCGGCGGTGCTGGCGGGCGCGGACATCGTGCTGGCGGTGCAGGCGCCCGATCCCGCGACGCTGGGCGGCCTGCCACCGGGTGCCTGGGTGGTCGGTGCGTTCGACCCGTTTCGTCGGACGGAGACGGTGGCGGCCTATGCGGCGGCGGGGCTGGAGGCGTTGGCGATGGATTGGATGCCGCGCATCACCCGCGCCCAGTCGATGGACATATTGTCGTCCCAGTCCAATCTGGCGGGTTACAAGGCGGTGCTGGAGGCGGCGAGCGCCTATGGCCGCGCTTTCCCGATGATGATGACGGCGGCGGGCACGATCCCGGCGGCGCGGGTCTTCGTGATGGGCGTCGGCGTGGCGGGGCTCCAGGCGATCGCGACCGCACGGCGGCTGGGCGCGCAGGTGTCGGCGACCGACGTGCGATCCGCCACGCGCGAGCAGATCCAGTCGCTGGGCGCCAAGCCGATCTTCGTAGAGGGTGTCGCGGGCATCGAGGGCGAGGGCACCGGCGGCTATGCTGGCGAGACCAGCGAGGAATATCGCCGCGCGCAAGCGGAACTGGTCGCCGGGCATATCGCCAGGCAGGACATCGTCATCACCACCGCGCTGATCCCCGGCCGCCCCGCGCCGCGCCTGGTGACGGATGCGCAGGTCGCGACGATGCGGCCGGGCAGCGTCATTATCGACCTGGCGGTGGAAGCGGGCGGCAATGTCGAGGGCGCGGTGCCGGGCGAGGTCGTCCAGCGCCACGGCGTGACGATCGTCGGCCACCGCAACATGGCCGGTCGCCTGGCGGCGGACGCCTCGGCTCTGTTCGCGCGCAACCTGCACAATTTCCTGGCGGCCTTCTGGGACAAGGATGCCGGACGGCCCGTGCTGGACGCGGAGATCGGCGATGCGATCCGGCTGACCAGGGGTGGCCAAGTGGTGAACCCGAGGCTCTCGCAATGATCCTCCCCGGAACGGGGAGGGGGACCGGCGAAGCCGGTGGAGGGGGCGTGCGGCCAATACGTCGTCCCGAAGTATCACTGGCCCGCAAGTTGCGGCGGGTGATGACGTTGCCGGAGGTCATGCTCTGGCAACAGCTTCGCGGTTCTCCCGGCGGTCTGCGCTTCCGACGACAACATCCGATGGGATGCTACGTCGCCGATTTCTATTGTTCGAAAGCGCGCATGATCATCGAAGTCGACGGTGCCATTCACGGCGTCGAAAAACGCCTGGTCCGCGACACGGGGCGCGACCGATATTTGAACGATAACGGGTACAGGGTCATGCGGATCGGAGCCGCCGACATCCTGCGCGATGCCGAGGCGGTTGCCGCCTCGATCGTCTCGCTGGCGGCGGCCGCCCTCCACCACTCGCCGTCGGCGAGTGGTCCCCCTCCCCGTTCCGGGGAGGAATAGCATGGACTTCATCTCAATCCTGTCGATCTTCGTGCTAGCGTGTTTCGTCGGCTATTATGTCGTCTGGTCAGTGACGCCCGCGCTGCATACGCCGTTGATGGCGGTGACCAACGCGATTTCCTCGGTGATCATCGTCGGCGCGCTGATCGCCGCCGCCGCGTCCTCCGGGGCGACCGGATCAGGCGTGGCCAAGTGGCTGGGGCTGGGCGCCGTGGTGCTGGCCAGCATCAACATCTTCGGCGGCTTTGCGGTGACGCAGCGGATGCTCGCCATGTATCGCAAGAAGGAGAAGCGCTCGTGATCGCCCCCGTGCCGCCCGCGCCGCTCACCCCTGCGGTCGAGGCCGTTGCCGCGAACCCCTGGGTTTCGCTCGCCTATCTGGTGGCGGGGGTGTGCTTCATCCTGGCGCTGCGCGGGCTGTCGAGCCCGACGACCAGCCAGCGGGGTAACCGCTTCGGCATGATCGGCATGACCATCGCGGTGGTCACGACGCTGGTGACGCATGTGCCGATGCGGTCCGAAGCCTGGCCACCGGGCAATCCGCATGATCTGTTGATCGATTGGACGGCCGCTTTCGAGATCCTCGCCGCCATCGGCCTGGGTGCGGCGATCGGCATCACCACCGCGCGCCGCATCGCGATGACCGCGATGCCGCAGCTGGTCGCCGCCTTCCACTCGCTCGTCGGCCTCGCCGCCGTCGCGGTCGCCTGCGCCGCCTTCCTGAACCCGGTCGCCTTCGACATCGCCGACATGGTCGTCCCGATGATCGGCCAGCCCTTTGCCAGCATCCATGTCGTCAGCCGGGTCGAAATGGCGCTGGGCGTGGCGATCGGCGCGATCACCTTTTCCGGCTCGGTGATCGCCTTCCTCAAGCTCAACGGCAATATGGGGGGGAAGCCGATCCTGCTGCCCGGCCGCCATGCGCTGAACGCGGGGCTGCTGGGGGCGATCGTCCTCCTCGTGGCGATGTTCACGCGCGACCAGGCGCCGTGGATATTCTGGACGATCACGCTCCTGTCCTTCGTCATCGGCTTCCTGCTGATCGTGCCCATCGGCGGCGCGGACATGCCGGTCGTGGTGTCGATGCTGAACAGCTATTCGGGCTGGGCCGCCGCCGCGATGGGCTTCACCCTGCACAATACCGCAATGATCGTGACCGGCGCGCTGGTCGGCAGTTCGGGCGCGATCCTGTCCTATATCATGTGCCGGGCGATGAACCGCAGCTTCGTCAGCGTGATCGCGGGCGGCTTCGGCGCGAGCGATGCGGGGGGCGGGGCTGCGGCGGCGATCGACCGGCCGTGGAAGCGCGGCAGCGCGGAGGACGCGGCCTTCCTGATGTCCCAGGCCGAACAGGTCGTGATCGTCCCCGGTTACGGCATGGCGGTGGCCCAGGCGCAGCATGTCCTGCGCGAGATGGGCGACCTGCTCAAGAAGGAGGGCGTGCGCGTCAAATATGCCATCCACCCGGTCGCGGGGCGGATGCCCGGCCATATGAACGTCCTGCTGGCCGAGGCGAACGTGCCCTATGACGAGGTGTTCGAGCTGGAGGACATCAATGCCGAATTCGCGCAGACCGACGTGGCCTTCGTCATCGGCGCGAACGACGTGACCAACCCGGCGGCCAAGACCGACAAATCCTCGCCCATCTACGGCATGCCGGTGCTCGACGTGGAAAAGGCCAAGACGGTGCTGTTCATCAAGCGTTCGATGGGCGGCGTCGGCTATGCCGGGGTCGATAACGAACTCTTTTATCGCGACAACACCATGATGCTGCTGGCGGACGCCAAGAAGATGGTCGAAGAGATCGTCAAGGCCCTCGGTTGAGGGACTGATTCGAAGCCGACGTCGACTCCCGGACGTCGGTTTCGGTCGCGAGGAAGGGGGGCGTGCCGATGCGGCGCGCCCGTCCCATCTTCGCGACGGGAAGCAAGGACGCGCCCGTCTTGCGGGCGTGCGGGGGAGCGGCATGGACGAACAGGATCTATATGGCGGCGGCTTTGCGGTCGTGGCGATCGGCGTGTCCGCACTGGCCGGCGCGACGAGCGATCTCGTGCGTCAGGCGGGCGGGCGAGTGCTGCGCCACATCGCCTGGCCGGACGTGGCCGACGAGATCGGGCAGCAGGCCGGGCGACCGCTGCTGCTGGTCGATACGCATGGCGCGGAGGCTTCGGCCATGGACTTCGCGCTCACCCGGATCGACGCGGTGGCGACCGCGCTCGACCTGCCGGTCGTGGTCAGCCTGGCAACCAAGGACATCGATCTGGTCGCCGCGACGCTGATCGGCCCGCGCGTGTCCCATTTGTGCGATGCCAGCCAGCTCGAACTGGTCGCGGCGCTGGCGATTGCGGGCGCGAGCAACGGCGGCGCGACCATGGTGCATGCGCATTTCCGCGAGGGGGAAACCGAACGGCTCCGGCGGCTGAACGCCGAGGTTGCGCGGATCGCCGAGGCGCTGGCCCGCCTATCGGTGCAGGAGGATGAGGATCGGCGCGGCGGTGTCGGCGACCGGCATCAGAGCTTTCACGCCGCCCCCGCCAAGGCGCAGCCGGGCGACGCCGAACTGGTCCGCCGGATGATCCGGGTGCGCCGCCTGCGCGACGGACTGTTCGGCAGCGGCCTGTTCGAGGAGCCCGCATGGGACATGCTGCTCGACCTGTATGCCGCGCATCTGGAGGATAATCGCGTGTCGGTGTCGAGCCTGTGCATTGCCGCCGCCGTGGCGCCGACGACTGCGTTGCGCTGGATCGGCCGGATGACCGAGGCGGGATTGTTCGCCCGCCAACCCGACGCGGCCGACCGCCGCCGCGCCTTCATGGTGCTGACGGACCGCGCGCTGGAGGGGATGCGCGCCTATCTGGTCGCATTGCGGCGGTTGGGGGCCTTGTAGCGCTGGCGGATGTGCGCGCTTTGGCAGATACCGCCGGAGGCCTGGTCCTGCCCCGGCGATCGGCCCGGCCGCCTGTTATCCCGCCAGTGCCCAGCGGATCGCACCGCCCAGCCGCCGCGTACCCGCCCGGATCGCCGGGCGGACCGCGCCGTAACCGTCCAGCCCGTGCAGCCTCGCCGCCCAGTCGGGCAGCAGCGCGATACCCGCCTGGGTCAGCCAGGCGCTGACCGGGGCCAGTGCGGGGCTGGGCGCGGGCTGGTTCAGCAGCGTGCGCGCCACTGCCCGTGTCCGCGCATCGACGCGCAGTTCCGGCCGGATCGAGTCCAGGAACTTCGCCAGTTGATGACGGTCCTCCGGCACGTTTTCAGCCCCCAGCCGCTGGGCGATCGACGCCATCTCGGCGAGATACCGGTCCGCCTCGGCATCGGGGAAATCCGGATCGCGATAGGTGCGATGCGCGCGCAGGAAGCTGTCCACTTCGGCGGCGTGGACGAAGGTGAGCAGATGCGGATCGTTGGCCGAATAGGGCGTGCCGTCGGGCAGGGTGCCGCCGACCCGGTCATGCACCGCCCGCACCCGCGCGATCATTCGCTCCGCAGCGTCGGTCGCGCCGTAAGTGGTGACGGTGATGAACCCGGCCGTGCGGCGCAACCGTCCGGCCATGTCATGGCGGAAACCGCTATGATCCCATACCCCGGCCAGCGCGGCGGGGTGCAGCATCTGGACGAGCAGCGAGGCGATGCCGCCCGCCATCATCGCGGTGAAGTCGCCGTGTACCACCCAGGTCGCCGAACCCGGCCCGAACAGCCCGTCGTCGCCCGACGGTCGCGTCAGGTCGAGTTCGCGCGACCCGACGACGTCGCGTATCTGGTCGGCGATCTGGCGACGCACTGGGAGCATGTGTGAAGAACGCGCCGGAGGGCGGGGTGTTGCGTGAGCGGGGTGGGGCTGTTCCCAACCGTCTTTAACGCCCGGCTCTATCGATGCGGATGGCGGAAAGAATGCGCGTCACCCGCGCTTGGCGGCCTCCCATGCGGCGATTTCATGGGGAAAGCGCTGGTCGACGATAAGGTCGCTGGCCGTCTCGCTGGCCAGGTCGACCTCCACCGAGCCCGTCCATTCATAGGTCGCGTTGCCCGACAGGGTGACCATCCCGTCTTCTCGCGCAAAGGCCCGCACCAGGCCGCCGCGGTTGAACACCACGGTCGGCACGTCCCAGGCGATCCGTCCGGTCAGGCAGGCCGCATAGGTCGACGCGGCCATCGCGCTGCCGCAGCTGTCGGTCAGCCCGACCCCGCGCTCGAAGGTGCGCACGAACAGCGCATCGCCGCGCACCTCGACGAACGACACGTTCGCCCGGTTGGGCAGCCAGTCGGGGGCGGCCTCACAAAGCGTGCCCAGCCGGACCAGTTCGGCCTCGTTCACCGTCCCGGTGAAATGGACGAGATGCGGGTTGGGCATGGTGACGGCGGTGAAGCGCCGTTCGGGATCGAGCATCGGCAGCACCGCGTCGATCAACGTGTCGGGCGCACCGACGATCGGCCAGGCGGCGGTGGACAGCCCGGCGGGCCCGGCCGTCTCGCGCACCGTATAGACGCCGGGTGCCAGATCGGCGTCGTGGACGGCATCGGCGTGCGAGGTCTTCAGCCGCACCGTCGCCGCTTCCATCCCCAGCGCCTCGAAGCCCGCGCGCGCGACGCAGCGCACGCCGTTGAGGCAGGTTTCCGCCTCGCTGCCGTCGCTGTTGCGCATCACCATGCCGAACGCCGCACGCTCGTCGCCCGGCACCAGCAGGAGCAGACCGTCGCCGCCCACCGGCCCGCGCCGATCCGCCAGCGCGCGTGCGACGCCGGCCCATTCGGCATCGCTCAGCGTCAGGGCGCGGGCGTCGATCATCGGAAAATCATTGCCCGATCCGTGGCATTTGACGATCTCGAACCGCATGGCGATAACTCCGACAGGACAGGGTTCGGCGCTTAGCCCAGCCGGCGCAGCTTCGCCAGACGGGCAGAAGCGGGACGGGTGGGCGCGGAAGGGGCGATGGAGGGGAAGAGGCGATGATTACCGCGATCCGCGAGGTGCGCCGCGCCAAGGGCATGACGCTGGACGATGTCGCGCGCGCCTGTTGCCCGCCCACCACGCCGCAGACGATCGGTCGGCTGGAGATGGGAACGCGAACCGTCTCGCTGCCCTGGCTCAACCGGATCGCCGCGGCGCTGGGCTGTACCACCGCCGACCTGGTCACCATGCCGGTGCGCGAGACCCTGCCCGTCGCCGCCCTGCTGGGTCCGCGCGGGGCGGTGGCACCGCGCAGCGCCCGCGCCATCTCGCCTCCGTGCGCGACGCCGGGCATGCTGGCGGTGACGGTCACGGGGGCGGTCGGCGATTATCGCGCGGGCGATGAGCTCTGGTGCGAGCCGCTCGGCCCCGATAGGTTCGCCGACGCCATGAATCGCGATATCCTCGTGCCCCGCCCCGCCGGTGGCTATGTCTTTGCCCGGCTGGCGGGTTTGCTGCCGGACGCGTTGCACCTGTTGCCGCTGGAACCGGGAGCGGCGGGCGTGGCGGTGCCCGCCCCCGCCTGGATCGCACGGGTCGCGCGGCTGGTGCGTACGCTGTGATCCGCGCCTTTCTCCCGCTGGTGCTCGCGCTGGCCCTGCCCGCCGCCGCGCAACAGGCGGTCCAGACCGCGCCCGCCACACCGACACCCCCCCCGGTGGTCAAGCCCGAGCTGGTCCGTGCCTATCCCCACGACACCACCGCCTTTACCGAAGGGCTGCTGATCGCCGACGGCGCGATGTACGAAAGCACGGGGCGCGAGGGGCAAAGCGTCATCCGCCAGGTCGATCTGGCGACCGGCCGGACGCTGAAGAGCGCGACGGTGCCCGACGGGCTGTTCGGCGAAGGGATCGTCGCCTGGGGCCGCGAGCTGCGCAGCGTCACCTGGCATGGCGGGCGCGGTTTCCGCTGGAGCCGCCCGGCGCTCAAGCGGACCGGCGAATGGCGCTATGACGGCGAAGGCTGGGCCATGACCGATGACGGGCGGCAGATCATCCTGTCGGACGGCAGCCCGCGCCTGCGCTTCCTGGACCCCGCCACGATGGCGGTCGCGCGCACGCTGGACGTGACGGTCGACGGGCGCCCCTTACGCAACCTGAACGAGCTGGAATATATCGACGGCGAGATCTGGGCCAATGTCTGGATGACCCGCTATATCGTGCGGATCGACCCGCGCAGCGGAGCGGTGGTCGGCGTGGTCGACCTGGGCGACCTGATCGCGCGGGTCGGGCTGACCGATCGCGACTCGGTCGCCAACGGCATCGCCTATGATCGGGTGAAGCATCGCATCTTCGTGACCGGCAAGAACTGGCCCGAATTGTTCGAGATCCGATTGCCGGGCCGCTGAGGCAGGGGGCTCGGTTTTATACCTCCCCTTGCAAGGAAGGAATGAAGGGGGCTGCTTCCGCTCTGTCGCGGCGGACTTGGCTCTGACGCCGTTCGTGCACCGCGTTTCAGGCCGACCTAAGGCGTAATTCGAACATCCGCAGTCGCACCGGTCCAAGTTGGTAGCGATGTTCCGACCTGTCTCCTATCACGGCGCCACCGACCGTCCCGGCCATCCTGTTCAAAAAATGCGCGGATATCTGGGCCGCCTCGGACGTTACCGTCGTGGAACAGCACAAAATAACATGGATTATAGGTTCGCCAGTCGTCATGATGAATCATGACGATCGCGATCAGGGCCCGATCATTCGGGAAATCCAGTCGGAATTGCGTCTGTTGAGGAGCGCCGTTACTTGCCGACCAGTACCCGATTCGTCGTGTCGCTCCATATGCTGGCCCTGATGGCCGAACATGGCGAGACACCCCTGCGGTCCGAAGATATCGCCGTCAGCGTCAATTCCAACGCGGCGGTGGTGCGTGCCTTGCTGCTGCGGCTGGCGGCGGCGGGGCTGACGCGCTCGCAACTCGGCAATCGCGGTGGTGCGATGCTCGCCAAGCCGTCCGCCGATATCCGTCTGGTCGATGTGTACCAGGCGGTCGAAGACCGGAATTTCTTCGCCTTCCACCGTCAGCCGCCACAGGGTGAGGGGCTGATCGACCGGCACATCACCGCCAGCCTGGAGTCGATGCTTACCCCGGTGCGCGAGGCGCTGGAGGACAAGCTGGCCGGGCTGACGCTGGACGACGTGCTGGACGACATCCACGGCCGGGCCGGGAACGGGGGCGCGAGTGGATCAGACCAGATTCAGATCCGCCGGACGCACATCGGGAAAGAGCGTCGCCAGGCGGTCGGCTGACAGGCCGAACTGGCGTGACACCAACCCGCCGATAAGCGCGCGATAGTCGGTCAGCACGGGCAGGTCGCGATTCTGGTTCAGCGTGGCGGCGGACAGTGCGACCTGCTCGCCTGCCATACGTCCGCCCGACACGCCGCCGCCCATCACCCAATAGATGCTGCCATGGCCATGGTCGGTCCCGCGATCGCCATTCTCGCGGAAGGTGCGACCGAACTCCGACACGACGACGACATTGGTGGTGCGCCACGCATCGGGGCCGATCGCCTGCGCAAAGCTGGCGAGGCCGCGGCCCAGGTCTCCCATTCGATCGGCCAGATAGCCGGTCGCGCCGCCCTGGTTCACATGCGTGTCCCAGCCGCCGACATCGACAAAGGCCAGGTTGAACTGGTCGCGCATCAACGTGCCGATCCGCTGCGCCGATAGCGCAAAGCCCTTGGCCGAGACGGCACCGCGACTGGCGGCCTTCATCTCCTGGTCCAGCGTCTTGTACACGGTGTCGCGGACGGTGAAGCCTTCGCTGACCGAACGGGCAAGGTCCGGGTGCCCGGCATACATGCTCTGGATCAGCGCGGCCTGGCGCTGGTCGATCGGCTTGCCGACATTGGCGAGCGCGAGGTTGGGGATCGGGTCATCGCCGCCCCGGAAGCACAAAGGCAACTGATCGGTGAAGGCGATCGGCTTCTCGGCCGTGCCCAGGATCCCCGCCAGCCGCGCCATGAAGCCCGAGCCGTAATCGCGGTGGCCACCGACCGGCTGGCCCAGCTCGATCGTGTCCTGCGTTTCGAAATGGCTGCGGCTCATGTCGTCGGTGCCCGCGAAGGGGACGAAGGCGATCTGCTTCGCCTGCCATAACGGCAGGATCGAGTCCTTCAACGCCGGGTGCAGTGCCCAATCGGCGTCGAGCGGCAAGGGGGCATTGGGGTTGGCCGGATCGGGCCTGGGCAATGCGATGGTCGGGCGCGACTGGCGGTAGAAGTCGCTGGTGCTGGGCACCACGATGTTCACCGCGTCATAGGCACCGCGCAGGAACACGACCAGCAATCGGCTGCCCGCCTGCGGCGCGGCAAAGGCGCGGCCCGCCATCACCATGGGGGCGAGCGCGGCGGCACCCTTCAACAGGTCGCGGCGGTGCAAATGGGGGATCATCATGACATCCTCCTATCGGTGCATGAATTCGGGCGAGGAGAAATACAGCGCGTTCCACTCGGCGGGCGACCGCGCCTGGGCCAGCGCGGCCAGGGTCGGCTTGCCCAGCATCGGCATCCGCGCGGCGACGATGGGGGAATCCTTCAGCACCGGCACGGTGGCGGGCGGCGGCGGGGTTCCGGGCGCGGCGTCAGGGGCCTGGAACAGCCGCGCCGCGCCGTTGCCGAGTTGTCGCGCGATATCGAACCGCGTCGCCATCTGCCCCGGCGCGGACCAGGCGGCGCTCGACAGGTCATAGCCGTCGGGCGTCTCGTGGTCGTACAGCCCTTCGCCCATCTGGCGGATCCAGCCGACCACCGGCTGCGGATTGGTGATCGTCCGGTCGCCATAGGCCAGCCGCACCGCCGACAGCGTATAGCCGACCGGATCCTTGAACCCGCTGCCCAGCGAGCCCGACACCTCACGCGAACGGATCATGGTCTTCAGCACCTCGGCGATATCGCCATGGGTCTTTCGGAAGGTCGCCGCCATCCGGTCGACCAGGGCGGGCGGCGGATCGTCGCCCATGAAATAGGTCGCCAGTTTCAGCGAGACATGATGCGCCGTCGCCGGGCTCTCCGCGATCAGGTCCAGCGCCTGCTCGACCTCGTGGAAGCCGGAGCCCTGGATGGTGTGACCCAGGAAATGCTTGGTGCCGAAGTCGTGGCGCGCCGGATTGAACTCGAACAATCCGGCGCGGATGTAGAGCGGTTGAAGCTCCGGCTTCAGCTTGGGCGCATCGGGCTTCTGGTCGACGCCGACCCCGGTCAGGATGCGCGCCAGCTCCTGCACGTCCTGCTGGCTATAGCCCGAGCCGACGCCCATGGAGTGCAGCTCCATGATCTCGCGCGCATAATTCTCGTTGATCTTTCCTCGCGCATTCTGGTCATTGTCCAGATAGCGCAGCATGGCCGGGTGGCGCAGCGTTGCCTCCAGCAGGTCGCGGAAACGGCCCAGCGCATGGGCGCGGATCGTCTCTTCATAATCGCCGACCATCGCGCGAATGTCGCGCTTGCCCGCCTGCACGTTGAAATGGTTGAACCAGAACCAGGTCATCCGCTCGCGCAACTGGTCGGGCGAATAGAGCGCGCGCAGCACGAAGCGTTGCCGCGCCTCGTCGGCGAGCCCGTTCATCGCCTTCTGATAGGCTTCACGCGCGGCCTTTTTCTGGTCCGGGTCGGTGATCGCCTTCAGGTCACGCTGCATCGCGTCGGTCTCGACGACGAGCGCGGCCACCCGTTCGCGCGAGATGCGCATGGCGTCGATCTGCGCCTGGACCGCCGGAGGCAGGGGATCGATGCGGCCGTCGAGCTGGTCACGCAGCCAGGCGTCGCTACCCGGCGCGGGGCCGGTGACGGGCGCGGCGGACGGACCCCAACCCAGCCGTTCCGCCCAGGCGGCGTCGCGCGCCGGATCGGCGGCGTAAGCGGGCATGGCTGTCACCAGCGCCGGGACCAACATCCAAAGGCTCGCGGTTCGCACCATGCACCGCTCTCCGTTCCTGCCCGGCACCGATCGAATGGGCGCAGGCTTCGTCGGAGACTAATGTGATGCAAAGAGGCTGAACCCCGGCTTGCCCGGAGATGAAAAGGGCGTCAGCGGTCCTCCACCTTTTCCTCCCCTGAAAGGGGAGGGGGACCATCCGAAGGATGATGGAGGGGTGTCGCCCGCTCGAGAGCGGGACACCCCTCCGTCAGGCTGCGCCTGCCACCTCCCCTTCGAGGGGAGGAAGGGGTATCACTTCGGCAGCTTGCAGCCCGTTGCCCGCGTCACCGGGTTGCACCGCTCCATCACCCCGCCGGGCAGGGTAACGGTGAATCCCTTGTTCCAGGCCCGCGTCGGCGCACCGGGATAGTAATCGGTGGACACCGCCTGCGCACCGCTGTCGATCGCGGCCTGCTGGCGGGTGTGGTCGTTCGCGCGCGCCTCGACCGTGTCGGCATCGGTGCGGGTGCGGACGATGAAGCCCTGTTTCACCCACGCCTTGATCCTGGCGCCCTCGGTGCGCGGATCGCCGACGATCTCGACCGAGGCCTCGGGCTGGTCGGTGTCGTACCAGCCGAAGATCGGACGGCCCTTCAGCGAAGGGTGCCCGGCGCGGTAGCGATCGGACACATCCGATGGGGTATCCAGCACGAAGTAGATTTTCCCGCGCGCGCTCTCCAGCGTCGGCCAGCCCCTGGTCGTGACGGCTTCACGCAAGCTCTTCGCGTTCCCACGCACGTCGTCGGGGGTAATGATCCGGTTCGGCGTCAGCACGTCGCGGATTTCGGCATCCAATGCATCGAGCAGCGGCGCGGTCAGCGGCAGCGGATCGGTGACGCCGGGCTTGTTGATCGGCCGGTCGGCGGCGTTGATCGTCACCATGATCGGCAGGTGGCGCGGATGTGCGCGCGACCAGGCGTCGATCTGGCCGATGCACTGCTTGAAGGTGCCGCAGGAGCGATAGTCGACTTCCGGGATGTGGAAGACCTTGAAGCCCGGCTTCATCATCGCCGCTTCGTCGAAGCCGGTCTGTTCGCCCGCCGCCCGGGCCAGCTTTTCGCCCATCGGATGCGCGAAGCGACCCCCTTCGGGATCGGCGAAGATGTCGATCTCCACTTGGCGCACGCCCCGGTCGAGCTGCTGCGCCAGGGTCAGGTGGTCATAATCCAGCGCGGCGGCGAGTTTCGGGTCGCGGCGCTCCAGCTCGGCGAAGACCGCGGGCGCGATCCGCTTCTTGTAGCTGTTGTGCGAGCCGACGACCTGGATGTCGTTCATCCGCAGGGGTTTCTGCGGGGCCGGGGCGGCGGCGGTCACGAGGACCGCCGCCAAAGTGAGGAAGACCTTGGTCATCAGAACTCCGCCCGCACGCCGAACAGGATCGTCCGGCCGTAATAGTTGATCTCACCGAAGCGCAGATCGCTGTCGTTATAGGTGTTCTGATGCGCACCCGCGATGTTGATGCCTTCCAGGCTGAGCGTCAGGTTTTCGGCGGCGCGCACCGACAGCTGGCCGTCGAGCGAACCAAAGGCGGCGACATAGGTGGGGGCCTGCACCGTGCTGCCCGTGCTCGACAGATATTTGTCGCGCCAGACATAGGAGAGCCGCGCCGACAGCGGCCCCTTGTCGTAGAAGCCGACCAGGTTGAAGCTGTTCTTCGACAGGCCGATCAGCTGGTCCTTGATGCTGCGCGAACCCGCCGTGTAGTCGGCATTCACCTCGGTATGGGTATAGGAGCCCTGCACGCCGAAGCCGTCGAACGGCGCGGGAAGGAAGGTGAAGACCTGGCTGTACGCGGCTTCCGCGCCATACACCTTGGCATTGCCGCCGTTCACCGAGGTCGACAGGCGGACGATGCCGCGACCCGGAATGGTGATCTCGGTATTGTCCTGGGTGATGTAGTTGTCCATCGCCTTGTAGAAGACGGCACCCGACAGCATCCCCGACGGCGCGAAATACCATTCCAGCGACCCGTCGAACTGGGTGGCGAGGAACGGCACGAGCTGCGGGTTGCCGCCGCTGGCGGTCGGTGCGTCGGTCGACACGGTGATGCGCGGCGCGGTGTCGGTGACGTTGGGGCGGGTCAGCACCCGGCTGGCGGCCAGGCGACCGACCAGTGACTGCGACAGGTCGGCGCGCAGGTTGAAGCTGGGCAGGACGTTGTTGAACGTCTTGGGATAGCTGACCGGGGTGAAGGCGCTGCCCAGGGTCAGCGTGCCGCTCGCCACCTGATCGGTATGGACATAGCGGACCCCGACATTGCCGGTGACGGGCACGGCGCCGGCATTGAACTGGTAATCGGCGCGGACATAGGCGGCGGCGATCTTTTCCGACACGACGAAGGACGAACGGCGGTCGCCCAGCGACAGCGCCTGGCCCTGGATCGCGGGGGTGAAGAAATTGCCGACATAGGCCTGGGTGACGGGCACCAGCCAGTTGCGGATGCCGTTGCCGTCGACGCCCTTCAGGAAATCGTCATAAGGCATCTGCTGATACGCGCCCGCGCCGTAATTGGTCAGCGGCTGGTTGGTGCCGGTGTCGATCAGGTAATCGCGGCGGAAATAGTCGCGCTTGCGCCAGTGATATTCGCCACCCGCCTGCAACTTGGACAGGAAGCCGTCAAAGTCACGGGCGACATCCAGCCGCGAGTAGAAATCCCAGTCCTTGCTGTCCTTGGGCGCGATGTTGAACTGGAACAGCTTGTAATTGGCCGGATTGGTGAGGTCGACCGGCGTCGAGAGGGTCGGCATGTTCTGATAGCCGGCGCTGGCGTCATAGGTCAGCGGCGCGATGAAATAGGCGCGGCTGCGCACCGTGCCGGTGCGGTAGTCGGGGTGATAGCTGTGCGCGGCCGACCAGTTGACGTTGGCGGTGACATGCCAGCGATCGGGATTCCAAGCCTGCTTCAGGCCGATGGTCAGCAGGTCGTGGCGGTTCAGGCTGTACTCGCGCGTCGCCATGAAGCGGGCATTGGCGATCGTCGCCTTGGTGATCGTGTCGCCGACCACGGTATAGCCGGGCTGGAGCACGGTCGGCAGCTGCTTGACACCGCCGATCGTGACGTTGACGTCGTCCGGATAGATATCGAGGCCGAACTCGTCATAGGCGACGTCCAGGCGGGTGGCGACCACGTCCAGCGTCGTCTGCAATTCCGGCGTCGGCTGCCACTGGGCCGAGACGATGCCCGAGATGCGCTTGCGGTCCTCGGTTTCGACGGTGGGGCGGGTGCGGGTCGGCGAATAGAGACCCGCAGGCGCGCCGCCGCGCGCCGCATCGGTATAGCGGTTCAGCAGCCAGCCGAAATTCATGAAGCGGTCGTTGCGGACCGTCTTGCCCCAATATTGCGCGCCCGCCAGGATGCCGAAGGTGCCGTCGCCATTCTTCGCGCTGGTCAGCACGGTGACGTTGGGGCGCACGTCCTTGGTCTGGGTCGTATAGGTGCCGCGGATGTTGACGGTCGTCTTGTTGCCGACTTCCAACGGGCGGAAGGTCTTGACGTCGATATTGCCGCCCAGCGCGCCTTCGCTCATGTCGGCGGTCGGGGTCTTCACCACGTCGATGCTGGAGGTGAATTCGGCGGGCAGCATCTCGAAGCGGAACTGACGCCCGGCCGCACCGCCATTCTCGATCAGGTCGTTCAGCGCGATGGTGCGGCCGTTCATCAGCGTGTTCTGGAACTGCGGACCCAGGCCGCGCACGCTGACATACAGGCCTTCGCCGCGCGGGCGGGTGATGGCGACACCGGGGACGAGCTGCAGCGCTTCGGCCACGTTCTGGGTCGGGAACTTGCCGATATCGGTCGAGCTGATCGAGTCGACGCCGTAAGCAGCGCGGCGCTTCGTCTCGATGCCCGCCGCCAGGCTGCGCGCATAGGTGCCGTTGACGACGATCTCGTCATTCTGGCCATCGGCCGCCTCCGCGGCCTGCGGCGCGGCGGCGGCCGTGGCGCTGGTGTCCTGCGCCTGCGCAGCGAGCGGGCCCGTCGCCAGGATGAGCGAAACCGAAGCCTTCAGCAGGCTGCGAAACGTAAGCATGATCGTGGTCCCCCATCGGCTCTTCTGCCGGTTCTGTGGGGGCGTTAGGGTTGGATGGTGTCAGCTTGGCGAAATATTGATGACATTGGTATGAAATTGGTGCGGTTCGTGCACCAAATCATCATTATGTGGTGAATGGCCATGAAACGATGTTCCTCCCGCGCCGAAAGGGGCGAGGCGGGGCCATGACCGGATGCGGCGGTGCAGGTGGTTTCGGCTCAGCGCCCTGCGCCGGTGACCTGCGGGCTCTGACGCCCGATGGTCCGTGCGGTGCGCTCGGGATCGCGCAGCAGGACGCGGCCCGATTTCCACATCAGCTCGCCGTCGCGCCGTGCCTGCTGGATCATGCGGTTGACGTGCACCGGGGTCAGGCCCAGTGCGTCGGCCAGCATTTCCTGGGTCAGCGGCATTTCGAAGCTGCCGCCCACGGTCAGCCCCGCCAGCGACAGCCGCTCGTAGATTTCCAGCAGGAAATCGCTGATCCGCTCCTGCGCGTTCAGGCGGCCCAACTGGACGACATGGCCCAGCAGGTAAGCCTCGTCGAGCGCCCGCGCGACGGAATAGGCCTGTGCCAGGCCCGATCCGGCGGGGGCACGCGGCGCGGTGCAGACGGTGCACTCGGTCAGTGCGACGACGGTGGCCGTGGCGATCGGCATCGCCTGATATGTCGCGCCGATCACGTCGCCGGGCAGGAAGAAGCTCATGAACTGACGCCGCCCATCGGGCAGGATGCGCACCCGCGCGGCCCAGCCCTGAAGCACGATCAGCGGCTCGGCGACCGGCCGCCCTACGGTCAGGAAGCTATGGCGCACGGGATAGGTGCGCGGCGTCTCCATCGCGGTGCGCAACAATGCCAGGTCGGACGCCTCCAGCGTGGCAAGGGCGGACAGCCGGCGCAGGCCGGGCGCGAAAAGGTCGTCGGAGGTGTTGGCGGCGGTCATGCCGATCGAGAGGGGGCGGGTCATGCGCGTCCTTTGTCGGGCATCAGCGCGCCGATCGCGCGGATGACGCGATCGGCCTGAAAGGGCTTGGCAACGATCGGGGCGGATCGATAGGCGGCGGGCAGGGCCCATTCGTCATAGCCGGTGAGGAAGGTCCAGGGCACATCGCGCGCCGACAGCCTGTCGGCGATCTCGAACGCCCGCTCGCCTGCCAGATTGACGTCGAGCACCGCGGCGTCGAGCGGCTGGGTCTCGGCCAGGGTCAGGCCTTGTTCCAGTGTCGCGACCGGCCCGATCACGATCGCATCGGCGGCGCGAAGGGCCCGCTCCAGATCGCGCGCAATGAAATACTCGTCCTCGACGACGAGAATCCGTTTGTCGGCCAGCGGCGATTGGCGGTTCATCCCTCTAGGCTCCGGTTCGACGCGTCGGCGTCGTCACTTATCCATGGTAGCGTTATCAGGCACGATACGCCACCACCGCGAAAGTCCAGTCTGGTCCGCGCACCCAGCCCATAGGGCAAGGCTTCGCGGATCAGTTCGGTCCCGAATCCCTGGCGTACCGGCGGGACCGGCATCGCTGGTACACCCGTTTCATCCCATTTTACAATCAGTTCGCATTCGCCATTTGATTTAGGTTCAATATCCCATGTGACGGTGAGCCGCCCGGCGGAATGGCGCAGCGCCCCGTATTTCAGGGCGTTCGTGGTCAGTTCGTGAACCGCCAACCCCAGGGATTCCGCCGTATCGGCGGGCAGCGCGACATCGGGGCCCTCGATCAACAACCGGTCATCCTCGATCGCGCCGACGCCCAGCAGCTCGTCGCGGATCAGGTTTTCCAGGTCCACCCGGCCCGACCGTGTCTGGGTCGCGACCACCTGCGTCCGCGCGAGCGAATCGAGCCGTCCGCGGAAATGGTCGGCGATCTCGTCGATGGGGCCGCCATTCTCGACCGTGCGGGTGAAGATCGACCGAACGATGGTCAGGATGTTGCGCACCCGGTGCTGAAGCTCGGCGACCAGCGTTTCCTGCCGTTCGCGCAGGCGGCGCAGCGTGTCGATATCGGTCGAGGTGCCGAACCATTCGACGATCCGGCCATGATCGTCGCGCACCGGCGTCGCGCGCGTCTTGAACCAGCGATACCGTCCGGTCTGGCCGTGGCGCAGCCGCCCCTCCATCGCCAGATCGCCATGTTCGCCAGCGCCTTCCCAATAGCGGCGCGCGGCGTCGCGATCGTCGGGATGGACCGCCGCCAGCCAGCCATGGCCCAGGCTCTCCTCGACGCTGAGGTCGGTCATCGCGACCCATTGCGGGCTGACCCAGGTCCATTGCCCGTCGCGTGTCGCCGTCCAGACGAGTTGCGGGATCCCCTCGATCAGGGTCAGCAGGCGGCGCTGGCTGTCCCGCGAGGCGACCTCGGCACGCTTGCGCAACAGCGCCTGGACGATGGCAGGGGCCAGTTCCTCGGCGATCGCCCGCTCACGCTCGGTAAAGCCGGTCGGATGGTTGCCGAGCGCGAACATCGCAAAGGTCTCGCCGTCGCGGCGCAGCGGTACGCCCAGGAAATTGTGCAGCGGCGGATGCCCCTCGGGCGTGCCGACCCGGTTGGGGTGGCTGGCCGGATCGTTCACGATCAGGCTGCGGTCCTGAAGGATGACTTGGCCGAAAATGCCGTGGATGTTCAGCCCGTTGGGCAACTGGCGCTGGCGGAGTACGGGGTCCGCGCCTTCATAGGCCGCCCAGCCGCGCTCGCTGATCGCAATATGGTCCAGCCGGTCATGCGACTCGCGCCGTTCGCCGAAGAAGCTGAACGCCGCGCCGGTCAGGTCCTCGGCGACCTCCAGGCACAATCGGCCCAGTTCCTCCTCGGTCGAGGCACGCAGCGCTTCCTGGAGGATGCGATTGATGCCCGCCAGCACATGCGCGTCATGCGATCCCGGTCCGGTCGGCGGAATGGTCAGGGTCGTGTGCCCGTGGAGCGAAGCGAGATCAGTCATGCGCCAAAAATTCCCGAACACTCCCAACGATCCCGACGGGTGCGGGCTCCTTGATACACCCGAAATCGGATCAGGTGGCAATCGCACGGGCCCGGACAAACGGCTCTAGCGCGGGATACGGAAAGGGCAAACCGGCTGCCTCTCGCCTGTCGCGGCGCGCCGGGCTATGAGCCGGGGCTCCGCAATTCCGGGCCGGTCCATGTCCATATCGCTTCCGTCTTCCTTCCGTCTCCGGCGCACTCTGTTGCCGATCGTCATGCTGCTGCTGGCGCTTGCGGCGGTGCTGGCGGTGGCGGGGCGGGTGCAGGCGCAATCGCCGGCCAATCCGGCGACCGCTTCGGCCGCCAAGATCGCCGAGGCGGAGATCGAGGTGCGGTCGGTCGACCACGCGCTCGACCAGCAGGTCGACGATGCGGATCGCCGCGCGCTGCGGGACCGGGCGCAGGGGGCGAAGGACGTGACGACCCAGGCCGTCTCCGACCTGTCCGAGCAGCTGGCGCTCGTGAATGCGCGGATCACCGGGCTGGGTCCCGTCACCCCCGGCGAGATCGAGGCCCCCGAGCTGAGTGCCCAGCGCAAGAGCCTGGGCAGTCTGCGCACCACGCTGGACGCCGCGATCAAGCGGGGGCGGCTGGCCGGGGTGGAGGCGGGGCAGCTGGTCGACGAGATCGACCAGAGCCAGGCCGAACAGTTCAGCGAAAAGCTGTCGACCAAGGCGCCGTCGCCGCTCAGCCCGGGATTCTGGATCGTCGTGCTGGACCAGGCGCCGCGCGACCTGCGCCGGGTCGGCCTGTTCCTGCAACAGGGGCACGAGCAGATTTCGCGGCAATGGCGCGGTGGCGTGCCGTGGCACGCGCTGCTGGGCTTTGCGGTGGCGATCCTGCTGCTCGGCCCGGTCCGGCTGGCCGCGCACCGGCTGGCGCAGCGCCGCCTGATCGCCGAGGCGCCGCCCAGCCGGGTGCGCCGTTCGGCCTATACCTTCTGGCGGGTGGCGGTGGGCACGCTGTGTCCGCTCGCCGCCGCCTTCGTGCTGGTCCAGGGACTGCGCTGGTCGGGGTTGCTGCCGCAACGCTGGACCGGTTTCCTCAACGGATTCGTCTTCGCCACCGGGATCGCGGGGTTCACCGCCGCCGTGACCGGTGCGGTGCTGATGCGCAGCCAGCCGTCCTGGCGGATCGCGCCGATCGACGACGAGACCGCGGCGCGCTTGCGGCCGCTATCCTGGGGCCTGACGGTCCTGACCTTCGCCACCGCCGTCATCGGCGCGTTCGAACTGGCGATCGGCAGCAGCCGCAGCGCCACGGTCGCGACGCAGGCGACGATGGCGCTGTTCCACCTGCTGCTGATCGTCGCGACGCTGGTCGTGCTGGGCCGTATCCGCGCCCGCCGCGCCGCGCAGAACGACACGACCAGTGCGGGCGTCAGCGCGGGGTTGAGCGTCGCGGCGTTGCTGGCCTGGGTCGCGGTGGTGATCGCCGGGCTGGCGCTGGTCATCGGCTATATCTGGTTCAGCTATTTCGTCGCGCTGATGATCGGCTGGACCGTGCTGCTCGGCTCGGCGCTATACCTGATGCTGGTCGCGGCCGACGATATCGCGACCACCGTCTTCGTGCGTGACAGCCGGATCGGCGTCACCCTGACCCGTGCGCTGGGCATTCGCGGCGCGATGGTCGACCAGTTCGGCCTGGTCCTGTCGGGTATCGTCCGGCTGGCGCTGGTCCTGCTCGCCCTCGGCATGTTCCTGCGTCCGTTCGGGGCGAGCGGCAATCCGGGCGCCATCTTCGACCAGCTCGCGGCGGTCGCCGACGGGATCAAGGTCGGCAATGTCTGGATCTCGCCGGGCGCGATCCTGCGCGGGCTGGCGGTGCTGCTCGTCGGGCTGGGGCTGGTGCGCGCGTTCATGCGCTGGCTGGAGCAGCGTTACCTGCCCGCCACCGACCTGGACGGATCGGGGCGCAACTCGGTCAGCCTGGTCGCGCGTTATATCGGCATCGCGCTGGCGGTCATCTGGGCGCTCGCCTCGCTCGGCATCGGGGTGGAGCGGATCGCCCTGCTGCTGTCCGCCCTGTCGGTCGGCATCGGTTTCGGTCTTCAGGCGATCACCCAGAATTTCGTTTCCGGCCTGATCCTGCTGGCCGAGCGGCCGATCAAGATCGGCGACCTGATCCGCGTCGGCACCGATGAGGGCGATGTGAAGCGGATCAGCGTACGGTCGACCGAGATCGAGCTGGCGGACCATTCGACGCTGATCGTCCCCAATTCCGAGCTGATCACCAAGTCGGTCCTCAACAAGACGCTGGCCGGGCCGCTGGGGCGCATCCAGATTCAGTTCTCGGTGCCGATCGAGACGGATGCCGACCTGGTGCGTGGCATCGTGCTCGACTGTTTCTCGGCCGAGGCCGCGGTGCTGACCGATCCGATGCCCAAGGCGTTCATCGACTCGATCATCGACGGGCGCATCCACTTCAACTGCCTGGCGCATGTCGAAAGCCCGCGCGCCGCCTATGGCACGCGCAGCGCGGTCCTGTTCGCGCTCCTCGCCGCGCTGCGCGACAAGGGCATCGAGATCGGCACCCTGCCGCAGAAGATGGAGCTGGTGCGCCATAGCGGGACGGCCGCCCATGGCAGCCCGGCCCAGGCGGGGTAAGATGAAACCAAGATGAAATGAACAAGTTGGGATTGGTCATAGAAAGGTAACACCAGCTTCTTCGAGCCCTCCTATCCGCGCGGCTAGCGACGACCGGCAGGTCGATCGGGGGATAGGAACAACAAGACCATGAACAGCAACTTCATTCGCGCTGCGCTGCTGGGCGGCACCGCGCTTCTGGCCGTGGCGGGCACACCCGCTTTCGCCGCCGATGCCAAGCCGGCCGATCCGACCGCGACCAACGCGCCCGCCGCCGATCCGACGGTCGCCGATCCCGCCGATGGCGGCCAGCTGAAGGAAATCGTGGTCACCGCGACCAAGCGCGAGACCAGCCTGCAAAAGACACCGATCGCGATCTCGGTCATTGATCCGACCGTCCTGAAGGACCGCCACGTCCAGAGCCTGCTCGACCTGGCCGACGGCACGGTGCCGTCGCTGCGTGTCGCCACCTTCGAGGCGCGCCAGTCGGCGCTGACCGTCGGTATCCGCGGCATCGTGCCCTTCGACCAGAACCAGACCGCGCGCGACACCGGCGTCGGCGTCTATTTCGACGGCGTCTATGTCGGCCGCTCACAGGGCCTGAACGCCGCGCTGTTCGACATCGAGCGCGTCGAAGTGCTGCGCGGTCCGCAGGGCACGCTGTTCGGCCGCAATACCGAGGGCGGCGCGCTGTCGATCGTCACCGCCAAGCCGACCGGCAAGTTCGGCGGCTCGCTGACCGCAGGCTTCGGCAATTACGGCGCGTACAACACCGCCGCGCACGTCAACCTGCCCGAGTTCAACAATATCTCGATCAAGCTGGACGGCGTGATCCAGCACCAGAACCCGTTCGTGAAGAACCCGCTGCCGGGCAGCGTGGGCTGGGGCGCGTTTAACCGCGTCGGCGGCCATGTCGCCGCCGTCTGGAAGCCGGTCGACGGCTTCTCGGCCGAACTGTCCTACGATCAGGCCAAGGACGAGAACACGCCCTTCTACAGCCAGCTCGTCAACTATAACCCGCGCGGCCTGCCCGTCGCGACGCTGGCGCAGATCAACGCCAATGGCGGCAAGCTGCCCGCAGGGACCATCGCGCCGCTGTCGCCGCTGGTCGTGGTGTCGGGCGACAACCGCATGAAGACCGCCGATATCGGCGTGCCGCAGCAGTACAGCCTGGACCGCACCCACGGCTTCTCGGCCAAGCTGAACTATGACGTGGCGCCGGGCCTGGAGCTGCGCTCGATCACCGCATGGCGCGGTGTCTCGACCGATCAGTGGGACAATTCGGGCGGCGCGCACCGCACCGTGTTCCTGCCGAACAGCAAGTTCAGCCGCTACAGCCTTTCGTTCATGCAGCAGCATCAGTTCAGCCAGGAATTCCAGGCGGTGGGCAGCCTGCCGCAGCTCGATTACGTCGCGGGCCTGTTCTACTTCACCGAAAATGCGCGCGAGACGGCGGCGACCCCGTCGAGCAACCAGTGGAATGCCGACGGCACCGGCTATACCGTCCTGTCGCCGATCGTGACCGGCACCGTCACCTCGGGCAACCAGGGCTGGGCGCCGGGCTCGCTGTTCCTGCAACGCGGCAGCTTCGCCCGCGCCTATAGCTATGCCGCCTTCGCGCAGGCGACCTATACGCCGGAAAGCTTCGACGCCTTCCACCTGACGGTCGGTGGCCGCTACACGAAGGACAAGCGCAACGGTACGCTGTACCTGGTGCAGGGCAAGTCGACCAACTTCCCGTTCACCTTCGACAACAGCCGCTTCGATCCGATGGTGACCGCGGCGTTCGACGCCAGCGACACCGTCCACCTCTATGCGAAATATTCGACCGGCTACCGCGCGGGCGGTGCCAATGACCGGTCGCAGACCTTCGCGGCGTTCGGTGCCGAAGCGGTCAAGGCCTATGAGATCGGGTCGAAGATGGACCTGTTCGACAAGCGCGTCCGCCTGAACCTGGCCGGGTACATCATGGACCGCACGGGCACGCAGATCGACTTCGACAATGTCGACACCAACCCGGCGAGCCCGACCTACAACCTGCACACCGAGGAAACCCGCAATGCGCCGGGCACCTCCAAGATCCGCGGTGTCGAGGCCGACCTGACCACCAACCCGATCGAGGGCATGACGGTCGGCGCGTCCTATGCCTATACCTATACCAACGTGCCGGCGACGCCGAACCCCTTCCTGGGCGGCGCGCTGACCCAGGTGTTCGTGGTCTATACGCCGCGCAACGCCGCCTCGGCCTATGTCGATTATGAAGTGCCGCTGGTGGGTTCGGAGGCCAAGGTCCGCTTCCACCTGGACGGCAACTATGCCGACCCGGTCTACAGCTTCCAGAACGAGACGACGCGGACCGACAAGACGTTCGTGATGAACGGCCGCATCGCGCTGGCCGACCTGCCGCTCACCGAGAACGGCACGAAGATGACCATCTCGCTGTGGAGCCGCAACCTGCTCAACAACACCTTCATCTATCGCCGCTCGGCCGCCAACGCCGCGACGCTGGGCGACTATGCGAACTTCAACCCGCCGCGCACCATCGGCCTGGAGGGTACGGTTCGCTTCTAAACCTGATCGGGTTCCCTTCCCGACTTTCGGGCCGCCCTTCGGGGCGGCCCTTTTTTTGTCGATCCTTCCTCCCCTTGCAGGAGAGGGAGGAAGGTCAGCGTCCCGGCAGGATCAGCGAAGCAACCAGTCCCGGCTTCGCATCGTCCAGCACCAGTCGCCCGCCGTGCAGCCGCGCGATCGCCGCGACCAGCGGCAGGCCCAGGCCATGCCCCGCCTGCGCACGCGACGAATCGAGCCGTCCGAAGCGGCGCAGCGCCCGGGCGCGATCCTCGGGCGGGATGCCGGGACCGTCATCGGCGATACGCAGGGCGACATCGTCCTCGCTAGCGTCCAGCGACACGCGGATCGCACCGCCCGCCGCGCCATATTTGATCGCATTGCCGATCAGGTTGACCAGCGCCTGGGTCAGCAATTGCCGGTCGCCGACGAAATCCGGCATCGCGACGTCCACCGCCACGCGCAACCGGTGCCCGGCATCCTCGGCGACCGGGATCATCATCGTCGCGGTCTCCTCGACCAGCGCCGACAGGTCGAAGGGGGCAAAGCCCGCACGCCGTTCACCGCCCTCGATCTCGGCGATGCGCAGCAGCGCGGCGAACATGGCGAGCAGCGTGTCGCACTGCGCCAGCGCGGCGGCGGCGCGGGTCGCCTGGTCGTCGTCGCGCGCATCGGCCACCATGGCGGACAGTTGCCCGCGCAATCGGGCCAGCGGGGTGCGCAGGTCATGGGCGATATCGTTGGACTGGCCGCGCATCGCCTCCATCAGCTCGGCGATACGGTCGAGCATCCGGTTGAAGGCGGCGGCCTGGCGATCGAACTCGTCGGCCGATCCGGTCACCGGCACACGGTGGCGGATATTGCCCGCGATGATCGCGTCGACCGTGGCGCGTTGATCGCCGATGCGGCGCGCCACCAGCAGGGCAAAGGCGGTCATCCCGCCCAGCACGACCAGGATGATCGAGCCGAAGCCGATCAGGTAGTTGCGGGTGCGCATCTCCCGATAGCTGTCGAACGGTTCGGTTTCCGCCACCACGATCAGCCGTCGTCCCGCGCCCGCATCGCGCACCAGCGCCCGGCCATGCGACAGGCCGATGATGCCGTCGTCGGTGCGCAGATCGGACCGGCCCGAGGGCAGCCTGCGGCGCAGCCGGATATTGCCGCCCAGCCACCGGCCGTCGGCACGTGTCAACGCCAGGCCGACATCGCCGGTATCGCGCTGCCGCGACAGCGCGTCGATCCGCGCCAGCAGGATATCGGTGCCGGGCAGGCCTTCGCCCGGATCGCGTTCCAGCACCAGGTCGGCGATGGCATCGACCCGGCGGTCGACCAGATGCGCCACGGTCATGCGATTGGTCGCCAGGACGGAAATGCCGGTGGCGACCGTCGCGATCAGGAACAGCGCCAGCACGGCCAGGGTCAGGCCGGGCAGCGAGATTCGCCGGATCGCGCGCGCGGTCATGGTTTCAGCGAATAACCGATCCCGCGTATCGTCTCGATCGGGTCGGCGCCGCCGCCTTCGGTCAGCTTGATGCGCAGGCGGCGGATATAGACGTCGACGATGTTCGTCTCCGGCTCGAAATCATAGCCCCAGACCCGTTCGATCAGCATGGCACGGGTCAGCACCTCGCCCGCATGGCGGGCCAGTTCGGCCAGCAGCTTCAGTTCCAGATTGGCGAGCGTGATCGGCTGGCCGCCGCGCCAGGCGCGAAAGCTGGCCGGGCTGACCACCACGTCGCCCGCCCGAATCGTGTCGTTCTCGCTCGTGGTCCAGCGGCGGCCGCGCATCACCGCATGGATGCGCGCGTTCAGCTCTTCGGCGGCGACCGGCTTGACGACGTAATCGTCCGCCCCCGCCTCCAGCCCGTCGACCTTGTCCGAGGCCATGGACAGCGCGGTCAGCATGATGACCGGCACGGTGATGCCGCGTGCGCGCAGCGCCTCGACCACCGACAGCCCGTCGAGGCGCGGCATCATCCGGTCGAGGATGACCGTGTCATATTGTTCGCGGTCCATCGCGGCCAGCGCCAGCCGCCCGTCGCCGACATGCTCGATCCGGTGGCCGAGCGCGCGCAGCTCGGCCGCCAGCCCCTGCGCATAGGCGGTGTCGTCCTCGACCAACAGCAGGTGCAGACTCATGGGCATGTTCCAAAGCGTGACTGCATCCGCCCTACCGGGCAAATGCGCGCTGGCAAGCCTTACCCCGCCAAAGGAGCCAGACGCTCCCCGAACAGCGTGACGAAGCGGTCGAGCGGGCAGGGGGCCGCGACCGGGCAGCCGCGCACCTGCACCGGCGTCACCGTGACGGCACCGGCATGGGCGCGGATCTGCGCGGGCGACTGGGTGCGATAGGTGACGGTGACGAAGGACTTGCCCGAACGGTCCTGCCAGCGGTTGAGCAGGATCGCGCCGCCCGGTGCCGCGTCATTGGCCGCATAGCCCGGCGCAACCAGATCGAAGCCGAGCAGCGCGGCCAGCGCGGTGACGTTGGTATCGTGGCCGACGAGCATGTCGATCTTGGCATCGTCGCGGGCGGTCAGCGCGGCGATCATGTGCCGCCCGAACGCCGCCGACTGGTGCGCGGCCATATAGGGCGAACGCGAATAGACGTCGAACAGCGCGGCGTGCAGCGCCCCCAACCGAGTCAGCACCGTCGCATCAACCGGCAGGCCGCCGACCGAGGGGGGCATTCCTTCGGCATATTGCAGCAGCAGGACCTGCGCGGTGCCCGAGGCGGTGCGGATCGGCCCGGTCAGGTCGATGCCATGCCCGTCGGCCGAGGGGGTCAGCCGGGCGGGTCCCGCCGGATCGCATCCCTTGGCCTCGCGGCAACCCAGCACCCGCTCCAGCAGGCGCAGCCCGTCGCGGTGGCGCGCGACGAGCGCGTCCATGCCGCCGGTAAAGCGGTCGATATCGGCCACCGCCGCCGCCGCATCGAAGCGCGTGGCGCGGGCGCGCAGCGGTTCGAACAGCGGGTCGACCTGGTCCATCGGGTTGTGGGCGACGGCGATGGCGCAGTCGGGGGCGAAACCCCTGGCATAGGCCTCACCGCTCGCGATCGTGCGCGACGAACTGTTGGTGCGGATGCGGATCGCCGGGCAGCCGCTGGCGGAGAGCAGGCCGCGTGCGACCCAGTCGGCACGGTCGGCACGTGCCTCGACGACCAGCGCGGCGGCGCCGTTCGGGGTCAGCTGGCTTTCGGGAGTCGTCCAGTGCGGCCATGGCGCGGCGGTCCGGGTGCCCTTGGGCACTTCACCGTCCAGCGGTGCCCGGACGCCGTGGCGCATCAGGATCACGACGCGGTCCAGCGTCATATCCGCCGGCGCGGGGGGCGTGGTCCGGGCATCGGCGGCGGCCGCGCCACCGAGGAGGAGGAGGGCGAGTGCGCAGCGCACCGAACGGGCGGTGGAGGAAAGGACGGTCATCGCCCATGTCCCTGGCGCATTTCCGGGTCAGGACTGTGACATTGCCGGGCAGGTGATGACAGGCAGGCCGTGCTTCCGACATAAAGTTCCGAAGTCATCAAAATTCGGTCAATAAGTCATCGCGCTGTCACAGGCGGTCCCTAGCGGAGCCATCGAAGGCGCCCCGAGGCGCCGCCAGCATGATCGTTCCAGGGGGAAATACCATGACCGCTTCGTTCAAGCGGGCGCATGTCGTGCGCCTGTTGTGCACCACGGCCGCCACGCTGCTTGTCGCCGCACCGGCCTTCGCCGCCGATCCCGTCGCGCCCGTCGTCGCCGAGCCGGTCACGACGGAACCCGATCCGCAGACCGGCGAAGAGGTGGTGGTCAAGGGGCATCGCCAGGCCATCGTCGATGCGCAGGACGAACAGCTGCGCAGCCAGTCGCTGGCAACCGTCGTCTCGGGCGAGGAACTGCGCCTCCAGCCGCAGCAGAACCTGGCCGACCTGCTGACCCGCCTGCCGGGCATCAGCTCGTCGGTCGACCAGTCGCGCAACGCGGCGGCGACGGGCGAGGCGCAATATGTCTCGATCCGCGGTCTCGACACCTCGTACAACGCCTATTCGTTCGACGGCGTGCGGCTGGCGCAGACCGATGCGCGCACCCGCGCCATCTCGATGAACCTGTTGTCGCCCTTCTCGCTCCAGACGGTGCGCGTCGACAAGGCGCCGACCGCCAAATATGACGGCGACGCGATCGCGGGCATCATCGACATGGTGCCGATCACCGCCTTCGACCTGCCCAATCATCGCACCCAGATCCGTCTCCAGGGCCAATTGGCGGGCCGCGCCGATGCGCGTCACCAGGATCCCTGGGGTGGCACCGCGCAGGTCGAGACGGCGCAGCGTATCGGCGATTTCGGCATCTATGCCTCGGCCTATTACGGCCTGAAGCATGTGCTGGGCGAGTCGACCGCGGTCCAGCACGACTGGGAGAAGTATAACAACAACATCCCCGGCATGATCCGCGACAATCTCGACAATCTGTTCGCGCGCGGTGCCCAGTGGCAGTCGTTCCGTAACCGTATCGAGCGGATGGGCGGTACGCTGAACCTCGACTGGAAAGGCGAAGGCACCGACCTGTACCTGCACTCCACCTATGGCCGGTACAACCTCAAGAGCTGGATGGACCAGACCGCGCTGCGCCAGACCAGCCTGGCCCCCGACCAGATCAACCCGAACCCCAGTAACGGCTCGTACGACGCCGCCGGATACCGCGCCGATTACGGCCTGACCGCGACGCATTACTTCCGCACCGAGCACAGCAAGCAGGAACTGGTGACGACCAAGCTGGGCGGCCAGACCCGCTCGGGCGACTTCACCTTCGACTATCACGGTGCCTATTCGCGCGGGTCGCAGGATTATCCGCTGCGCATCCAGTCGGGTTTTGCGGGTCGTCCCTATATCGGCACCGCCGACAATACCGGCACGGCGGCGTACCGGATGGTCACCTCGATCGGGCAGCGCACCTTCCCGCAGGTCGTCCTGACCGACGCCGCGCGCGCCTACCTGACCGACCTGTCCAAGCTGCGTCAGTGGTATGTCACCCAGCAGTTCGAGAATACCTGGGAACGCCGCCTGGAGGGGCAGTTCGACACCACCTGGCATCATGCCGACCAGGGGCTGGTGTCGATCTCGGCGGGTGCCAAGGTCGAGGATGCCAAGCGCTACGCCAACGCGCTGGGTGATGACGGCGCACTGCAATATACCTTCCCCAATGCGGACGGCAGCAATTCGCCGCGTTATGCCGCGACTGGCCCGGTCCTGACCTCGCTGCCCGGCCAACTGCTCGGCGGGTTCATGAACAACGCCGCGCAGGTGCCGATCTTCCTGATCGACACCAATTACATCGAGAACCAGGTCCGCCAGCTTTCCAGCCCGAAGATTGCCGGGCTGGACCCGGTCAAGCTGAAGGAAAACCGGCTCGACGGGCGTGAGAACCGGCTGTCGGGTTATGTCATGGCGACGATGCAGTTCGGCGACCTTCAGGTCGTGCCGGGCGTCCGCTACGAATATAACCGGTTCAAGGGCACCTATTGGCAGGACCGGGGCAACACGGCCGGTTTCGCGACCTCGAGCCGCGATTACGACCAGTGGTTGCCCAGCATCATCGCCAATTACCGGCCCAATGACGCGATGGTCATCCGCGCGTCGATCCGGAAGAGCTATTCGCGCCCGGCCTTCGACCTGCTGCTCGGCCCGACCAGCGTCTCGCGCAACGACCTGGGCGAGGTGACGGGGGTGTTCATTCCCAACCCGAACCTGGATGCGCAGACCTCGTGGAACTACGACGCCTCGGTCGAATATAAGGGGCAGGGCACCGACTTCTTCTCGATCAGCCCCTTCTACAAGGATCTGAACCACGTCCTGTTCGCGACCGGCACCACCAACGCCAGCGGCGACTACAATATCTGGGGCAATCCCCAGTCGGAACAGCAGGGCGGGGTCGAGGTGTCGAGCCTGACCACCAATGCCACCGGCAAGATCTACGGCGTCGAGCTGTTCGGTCGTTATTCGCTTAAAGGTCTGCCGGGGCTACTCGACGGGCTGGGTCTCCAGGCCAATGTCACGGTGCAGCGTGCCAATGCGCGGGTCTTCGTCAATGGCCAGATGCGCGACCAGCGCATGACCCAGGCGCCGAAGATCATGTACAATGCCGCGCTATTCTATGCCCATGGCCCGCTGTCGGCGGAGTGGAACTACAACTATACCGGCGACCGCCTGTACGACTTGCGCTCCAGCCGTCCCGACACGTATATCCAGCCGACGACCATTTCGAACCTGATCGTCAACTATGTCCTGCCCTCGGGCCTGACGGTCGGCGTATCGGTGCAGAATTTGTTCAACGAACACAGCTATTGGGCGACGACCAGCGAGCGCAAGGCGTACCTCTCGAACGACCGCAAGGGCGGCTATGTCGAGACGGGGCGTATCTATATGCTCAACCTGACCTACGCCTTCTGAACTTATACCCTCCCCGATCCGGTGTTCGCGCCCCCCGTGGGCACCGGAGCGCACCTGCGCCGACGGCACCTCCGTGTGTCGTCGGCGGTTTTGTGCGGGGTTCCTGACCACATGGTCGCACGTTAGCATGAGCCGAACGATAGGATCTGCCCGACATGATGAAACGCCAGCGCCGCCAGCATGAGATCGTGGCGCACCTTGCCGAAGGCGGGTTCCACGGCATCGGCGAACTGGCCGAGGCGCTGTCGGTGTCGGAGGAGACGGTGCGGCGCGAGCTGCGCGTGCTGGAGGCATCGGGCACGGTCGTGCGCGCGCATGGCGCGGTGCGCATCGCCAAGGTCGAGAACGAGGGCTCCTTCGCCACCCGCCTGCAACGCCATGCCGAGGCCAAGCAGCGCATCGCCGCCGCCGTCGCCGAAGTCGTCGCGGACGGCCAGGCCGTCTATCTCGATGCCAGCACGACGGGCCATTATGTCGCCAGGGCGCTGCGCGATCACCAGGGGCTGACCGTCATCACCAATGCGGTCGGCGTCGCCGCCGAACTGGGCGGGCGCAACGACAATCGCATCATGCTGGCGGGCGGCGAGATGGATTATGAATATCGCGCCTGTTTCGACGCCACCGCGCGCGAGTATCTGAGCATGTTCACGCCCGCGCTCGCCATATTGTCGGTGGAATCGGTCAATCTCGACCATGGCTTTGCCGACTATCATGCGGGTGAGGCGGCGGTGTGCCGGATGATGATCGCGCGGTCGCGCCGCACGCTGATCGCCGCCGACCAGAGCAAGTTCGACCGGCCCGGCACGATCCAGGTCGCCGCGCTGGACGCGGTGGCGATGCTGGTGACCGACGCGCCCTTGTCGCCCGCTTATGCCGAAGCGCTGGCCGCGGTGGAGGTGGTGGTCGCCTGAGCCCGGGGGATCAGCAGCGCGACGGCGGTGCCCGCGATCCCGAAACCGGCATGGATCAACCAGAAATGCGGCTTGTCCATGCGCGGATAGAGCGTGCCCAACTGCCCCACCACCAGATGCGCGACGAAGCCGTGGAGATAGAATAGCCCGGTCATCAGCCCGCGCCGGGACGGGGCCGCGGCGGCGGCGACGATCGCCAGCGCGGAGGGCCAGGACAGGACGACGCCGATCGACAGCAGCAGCACCGCGCAGAGTGGACCGGGAAGCCCGATCTGCGCACCCCCCGACAGTCCTGCAAGCAGCCCATAGGCCAGCGCCATCGCGATCCCCCCGGCCGCCAGTTTGTGCGCCGCGCCCGGCTCTCGGGAGAGGCGGGGCCAGAGGCGATAGGCCAGCAGCGCCAGTGCGATGGTGAACAATCCGTCCGCCGCCGCCAGCCAGGTCGGCGGGATGGTCAGCCCGCCCAGCGTCAGGTCGACCCGCTGCTCCGCCCACAGCAGCACCATGTTGGTCAGCTGTTCATAGGCGCAGAAGCACAGGGTCACGGCGGTGATGGCCAGGATGACGCGCGGCCAGTCGGTGTGGTGGCGGTCCGTCTCGTGCGCCTCGCTCAGGCGGACCGGCGGCGCGGTGCGCAGCGTCAGCATCGCCGCGATCATGCTGGCCGCCATCACGGCAAAGGCGGCGGCGAAGCCGAAGCGCAGCGCCAACCATCCGCCGATCAACGGTCCCAGCAGCGCGCCGCCGTTCAGGAACGCCAGATAGGCCGCGTAAAGCCGCTCACCCGCCGCTCGCCCGCGCAGCGCCCCCACCTCGGCGGCGAGATTGCCCTTGAGCAAGCCGATGCCGCCGATCAGCAGCGCCAGCCCCGGTAGCGCCCATGTGCGGCTGGCGAGCGCCAGCAGCCCCAGCGTCATCAGTACCGCGCCCGCATACATGGCGGGCCGCCGCCGCCCGCTCCGGTCGGCGATCCATCCGCCCATCGGCAGGACCAGATAGGTCAGCGCACCGTACAGACCGTAAAGCTGCGAGGCGAAGGCGATGTCGCCATGCGCGCCCGTCACCCCCTCGATACCAGCGCGCAGTGCGGCCAGCCCGATGACCGGACCGCCGCGCCCCAACAGGTCGGTGACGAGGAACAGAGTGAGCAGCGATTTCGCACCCTGGATCGCACAACGCTCCCACCCCTCGACGCGGGCGAGCGTCCAGAATCCGGGGGCGGGCGGGGTCGTGTCCCTGTCGCGCATGATGCTGTTGTCGGTCCGTCAGTGCTTTGGGAGGAAGCGATCGTGCCCTAGCGCGGGTTTGTGACGGGTTCGCGGCGGCTCGACAAAGCCGCGCCCGCACGGCACCACGGGGCCATGGACCTGTCCGCCATCGTCGCCGAGATCGCAGCCGAGATGGCGGAGGCCCCCGATCGGGGCAAACCCGCCGATTACATCCCGGCGCTGGCAGATATCGACCCGCACCGTTTCGGCATCGCCATCGTCGAGGCGGACGGCCAGTGCCATCTGGCGGGCGATGCCGAGCAGAGCTTTTCGATCCAGAGCATTTCCAAGGTCTTTGCGCTGACCCTGGCGCTGGGCGCGGTCGGCGACCAGCTATGGCGGCGGGTAGGGCGCGAGCCGTCGGGGACCGCGTTCAACTCGATCGTGCAGTTGGAGACGGAGCAGGGCATCCCGCGCAACCCGTTCATCAACGCGGGCGCGATCGTCGTCGCCGACATGCTGCTAGGCAATCACGAACCGCGCGAGGCGATCGGCGAGATGCTGCGCTTCGTCCGCGCGCTGGCGGGGGAGGACGACATCGTCATCGACGCCGCCGTGGCCCAAGCCGAAATGGAGACGGGCCACCGCAACCAGGCGCTGGCGCATTATATGCGCGCCTTCGGCAATCTGCATCACCCGGTCGAGCGGGTGCTGGGCGTCTATTTCCACTTCTGCGCGCTGGCCATGAGCTGTCGGCAACTGGCGCTGGCCGGGCGTTATCTGATGGCGCGGGGCGTCAATCCGGGGACGGGACGCTCGGTCGTGTCACCGCAACGCGCGCGGCGCATCAACGCACTGATGATGAGCTGCGGCCATTATGACGGCTCGGGCGAGTTCGCGTTCCGCGTCGGCCTGCCGGGCAAGTCGGGGGTGGGCGGCGGCATATTGGCGATCGTGCCCGGCCGTGCCTCGATCGCGGTCTGGTCGCCCGGGCTCAACGCGCGCGGGAATTCACAGCTTGGTACGCTGGCGCTCGAACGGCTGGTGCAGCGGACGGGCTGGTCCGTGTTCGACCCGCAAGCCGGTTGATCGCGCGAAGCGGCGCGAACGCCGCCGCAGCGCGCACCGACAGCAGCAGGTTCAGCGCGACCCCCGCGATCGAGGCGGCTCCGAACATCCGCACGATCCGTTCGCCGGTGATCCCCGTGCCGCAGGCCGACAGCGCGACCAGCAGCGCCGCCGCGCCGAGCAGCTTCAGCCCGCCGCGCAACCGCGCATCGTGCAACGTCCCCGCCTCGCGCGCATGGCGATAGGAACCGGCGGCGAGCAGCCAGAAGCCGACGAAGCAGAGGGCGATGGTATCAAGCATGGGCGGGCTCCATGGACCGGCGCGACCGGCCGGGGGCTTTGGGGGCGGGGCGGGCACTGAGCCGGGCGGCGGCGGCAAAGCCGATGCCGATGGCCAGGCAGGCGAGATCGAAGGCGAGGAACAACCGGTCGCCGTCGAGCAGCGAGGGCAGGAACCAGCGCGGGGTGGTCAGCGCGTTGACGACCGGGATTCCTGCCCACAGTGCGGCGGCAAGGCCGAACAACAGCGTCCAGGCGCGCCGCGCCGGCAGGCCGAGCTGCGCGAGGGCCAGCAGCCCCCAGGTCCAGAACATCGCCGACACTTCCGCATCGGCGCGCCCGGCCATCTCGGCGGGGATCAGCCGGTTGGCCAGCAGGAATGCGGCCATGCCACTGGGAAAGGCGGCGATGACCGCGATGTTCAGCCGTTCGGCCAGCACCAGTCCGAAGAACGGCGTCGTGCCCGGCTTGCGCCGCTTGGCGGTCCATAGCAGCAGGCCGGTGCCCACCATCGCCGCTCCGGTCAGGCCCAGCACGAAATAGGCCCAGCGCAGGCCCGTCGAGGCATATTGCGCCAGATGCAGGCCCAGCATGACGCCCGAGGTCTGGATCGCGGAGGCGGGGTCGCCGCTGCGCGCCACGAACCGGCCGGTCGCACCGTCATAAGTGACGGTCGGCGTGCGCGCGCTGATCGCGCCGCGCGTGGTGAGCGCGACTGTGACGCGCGCGGCGCTGTCCCCCGGATTCTGAATGATGACGCGGGTGGCGGGGCCGCCCAGCCGCTGCTCGGCATCGCGGACCAGCGGTGCGATCGCGACGAGCGGGCGGCGCACGCCGGTGGCGGGCAGGTCTTCGGGCGTGCCGTACGCCGCCTGTGCGAACTGCGCGGGCTTGGCGTAGTTCACCATCACGGGCCACGGCATGTACATGGTCACCAGGGTGATCAGCCCGGTATAGGTGATCATCGCATGATAGGGCAGGCCGAGCACCGCCGAGACATTGTGCGCGTCGAGCCAGCTGCGCTGCCCCTTGTTCCAGCGCAGCGTGAAGAAGTCGGCGAAGATGCGCTTATGGGTGATCACGCCCGAGATGATCGCGCCCAGCATCGCCATCGCGCATATCCCCGCCAGCCAGCGGCCCCAGGGGTGCGGCAGCTGGAGCTGAAAGTGAAAGCGATAGAAATGCTCGCCGCCGCGCGTATCGCGCGCGGTCAGCGGCGTACCGCTGACGGGATCGAGGTCCAGCTCGCTGCCGCGCGCCCTGGGATCGGGCTTGGCGGGGACGCGGAAGACGCGGGTCACGACCGTGCGCGCGTCGGGCAGGTAGATATACCATTGCAGGTCGTCCGCCCCGGTTCGCGCCAGATAGCGCACCGCCGAGCTGGCTGCCTGCGCCGGAGTCGCCGCGGTCGCGCGGATCTCGGGCTGCATCCACTGGGTGATTTCGGGGCGGAAATAGGCCGCCGTGCCGGTCAGGAACATGGTGAACAGGATCCACCCAGCGATCAGCCCCAGCCAGCCATGCGCCCAGGCCATGGTCTGGCGCAGCGCCCGCTGCGGCCCCGTATGCGCCTCGCTCACGGCCGCACGCCCAGCAGTTTCAGCAGGGCCGCCATGACCAGCGCGCCGCCCCAGACGACCGCGCTCACCCGTGCCAGCCGCGCCTCGTGCAGCGACCAGAGCCCGATTCCGGCATAGACCAGGAAGGACAGGATCATCGGCCAGCCCGTCACCTCGACCCGCGCCAGCGGATCGGTGGCGGGCAGGATACGCGCGGTCAGCATCGCGGCGGTGCAGGCGAATCCATAACCGCCGACTACCGCCGTGACCCAGCGCCACGCCATGGCGAATCCCGTCCGCCAGTGGCGTTCGGCTTGTTCGTCAATGGCTTGGCGCGATGGCAACGACGTTTGCCCCTTGTCATGTTGATGACATGCTCCTAGCAGCAGTTGATAGTCACTATCAATAGCGGAAGAAAATTAATGCGAGCTTTTCGCGGATCGTTGCTGGCGGCCTGTGCCACGGGTGCGATGCTGGGCCATGCGCTTCCGGCCCAGGCCCGGGACCTGCCCGACCGGATCGTGGCGGCCCCCGCCGACGATGATCCGCAGCGGCTGCGCCACGAGGAGATCGTGGTCGAGGGCGAACGCGAGAAGCGCAGCGCGGCGTCGGGCACCAAGACCGACATCCCGCTGATCGCCACGCCGCAGACGATCGCGGTCATCGACCAGGAGGAACTGACCCGTCGCAACGCGCAGTCGATCAACCAGGCGCTGGGCTATGTCGCGGGTGTCGCGCCGAACCAGCGCGGCAACGTCGCCACCCGCTACGACCAGCTGTTCCTGCGCGGCTTCGCGCCCGGCATCTTCATGGACGGGATGCGGCTGCTCGGCGGGGTCTATGCCAGCCCGCAGGTCGACTTCCATCTGGTCGAATCGGTCGATGTGGTGAAGGGCCCGGCGGGCGTCACCTATGGCTCGGGCACGCCGGGCGGCCTGATCAACCTGACCAGCAAGCTGCCCTATGCGGGCGCGGGCGGGCGGATCGAACTGGCGGCGGGCAATTACGCGCTGCTCCGCTCCAGCATCGACGTCAACCAGCCGCTCGACGCCGACGAACGCTGGCTGTTCCGCATGATCGCGGGTGCCGAGGAGTCGGACGGCTTCATCCAGAACACTGCCAATCGCCGCTATTATGCACGGCCCATGCTGACCTTCGCGCCCGACAAGGCGACCAGCGTGACCCTGATCCTCAATTATCAGCGCGATCCCGAATCGGGGTCCTATAGCGGCGTTCCGGTCTATGGCTCGGCGCTGCCCAATCCGTTCGGGGTGTTGCCGGTCGATTTCAACACGTCCGAGCCTTCGTACGAAGCGTTCGACCGGACCCAGAAATCGGCGACGATCCTGTTCCGCCATGACCTGAACGACCGGCTGAGCTGGACGACCAATGCGCGCTATCTGGCGATCGGGCTGCATTATCGGCAGATCTACGGCTCGGGCTATGTCACGCGCGGGACGGGGACGAACGCCAACAGCGACTTCTCGACGCTCCAGCGCGGCGGGGGAGGGTCGGACGAGGCGTTCCAGACCTTCACCATCGACAATCACCTGGTCGGCAAGATCGACACCGGGCCCGTCCGTCACACCATCCTGGGCGGCGTCGACTGGCAGCATAATCGCGGCGAGAATTATCAGGCATTCTATACCGGGCAGAATGCGAACCCGGTGTTCAACATCCCGAACCTCAGCCTGTTCGCACCGGTTTACGGCGTGCCGCTGCCGACCTTCCCGATGGACCAGACGCACAACTACACCAAGCGCGATCAGGTCGGTGTGTACCTGCAGGACCAGATCGCGATCGGCGGGCTGCAACTGATCGCCAGCGGGCGCTGGGACACGTACAACCAGACGACACGGAATCTGGTCACAAACCGCGCGACACGGCTGAATCAGACCGCCTTCACCACGCGGCTGGGCGCGCTCTACGAGACGAAGGTCGGCCTCTCGCCCTTCGTCAGCTATTCCGAGAGCTTCGAGCCGCAGGCGGGCGCGACCGCCGATGGCAGCAACTTCATCCCCGTCACCGGTCGTCAATATGAGGCCGGGTTGAAATACCAGCCGCGCGGCACCACCGCGCTGTTCACCCTGTCCGCCTTCGACCTGCGCCGCCGCAACGTGCCGGTCGCCGATCCGCGCGCGGGCACCGGTAATGTGCCCACCAATGCGCAGGTGCAGATCGGCGAGGTCGCCATCCGGGGCATCGAACTGGACGGACGCGGGACGGTCGCGCCCGGCTTCGACGTAGTGGTCGCCGCGACCTATAACGACCCGCGCGTGACGCAAGGATCGCCCGTGGTTGGCACCGGCGACCAGTTGAGCGGCGTCACCGGCACCCGGCCGCTGGGCGTGCCGCAATGGAGCGCGTCGAGCTTCCTGTCCTACGACCTGGGCAAGGCGGGCGTCGGCCAAGCGCTGGGCGGCCTCAGCCTGGGGGCGGGCGTGCGTTATGTCGGCGAATCGGACGGCACCGCGACCACGGTATCGGCAGGCCGCACGGTCGTCCGCCGGTTCGCCTCGCCCGATTACTGGCTGGCCGACCTGATGCTGGGTTACGATCTCGGCCGGGTCAGCCCGGCGATGGCGGGGCTGAACCTGACCGCCAACATCGCCAACCTGTTCGACAAGCGCCACATCACCAGCTGTTTCTTCAACAATGGCTGCTATTACGGGGCATCGCGGACCTTTGTAGGCAGCCTGCGCTATTCTTGGTAAGGGCGCATCCGATTCATTCGAACACGACCATGTTCGCCCCTCCCGCCGGACGATCGGCGGGTGGGGGCGCAAAGGAGTTTTGAGGTTTGTCGACCGATACTGCCCTGCCCGAACTGACCCCGACCGCGGCGCTGAGCGTCGAGACGGTTCAGAGCGTCCATCACTGGAACGAGCATCTGTTCTCCTTCTCGGTGTCGCGCCCCGACAGCTTCCGTTTCCGCTCGGGCGAGTTCGTGATGATCGGGCTCCAGGGGGACAACGGCAAGCCGCTGCTGCGCGCCTATTCGGTCGCCAGCCCGTCCTATGACGAGAAGCTCGATTTCCTGTCGATCAAGGTCGAGGACGGCCCGCTGACCAGCAAGCTGCAAAAGGTCCAGCCGGGCGACAATATCTATCTGGGCCGCAAGCCCACCGGCACGCTGGTCGCCGATGCGCTGCTGCCGGGCAAGCGGCTGTTCATGCTGTCGACCGGCACGGGCCTTGCGCCCTTCCTGTCGGTGGCGCGCGATCCGGACATCTACGACATGTTCGACGAGGTGGTGATCGTCCATTCGGTCCGCCGGGTCAGCGACCTGGCGTTCCATGACGAGCTGGCGGCCAAGCTGGCCGACGATCCCCTGGTCGGCGACGTCGCGGCGGAGAAGTTCCACTATGTCCCCACCGTCACGCGCGAACCGTTCCACACGTCGGGCCGCATCGACGCGCTGATCGAGGATGGCCGCCTGTTCGCCGGGCTGCCCAGCGCGCACGGCTTCAACCCGGAAACCGACCGGATCATGATGTGCGGCAGCATGGAGATGATCAAGTCGCTGGGCGCCAAGTTCGAGGAAATGGGCTTCCCCGAAGGCTCGAACGCGCAGCCGGGCGCCTATGTGATCGAAAAGGCGTTCGCGGGCTAACTTTTTCCTCCCCTGCAAGGGGAGGTGGCAGCGCATAGCGCTGACGGAGGGGTGTCCCGCTCTCGATAGGTCGACACCCCTCCACCATGCTTCGCATGGTCCCCCTCCCCCTATGGGGGAGGAATCACGGTTCGCCGCCCTCTCGCGACATTTGTGCCTCTCGGCGGCACATTTGTGCGACATTTGCGTCCTAACGCCCAAGCCCTGGCATAATGGGAAAAGGGACGGACATGCGGTTTTGGGCGGGTTTGATGCTGGCGAGCGCGATGCCCGCGATCGCGCAGGCGCAGATGGCGACGCCCCCCGCCCAGCCGGCCACCACGCCGCCCGCCACCCCAGGTCCGGCGACGACGGCCCAGGACGCGGCCGGTTCGGCCACCGCGACCCCCGCCACGCAAGCACAGGCCGCGCGCAGCGGCTCTCAGGCGCAGGCACAGCCCGAGGCGGAGGACGAAGGCGCCGAGGAGGGTGACGTCGTTGTCACCGCGCGCCGCGAACCCGGCAAGGTGCCCGGCGACATTCCGCCCGAACAGCAGCTGAGCCCCGCCGACGTCCGCGCCTACGGCGTGTCGAGCGTCGCCGACCTGCTGACCGAACTGGCGCCGCAGACGACCAGCGGGCGTGGCGGCTCGCCGGTGATCCTGCTCAACGGTCGCCGTATCGCGGGCTTCCAGGAAATCCGCGACCTGCCGACCGAGGCGATCCTGCGCGTCGACATCCTGCCCGAAGAAGTGTCGTTGAAATACGGCTACCGCGCCGATCAGAAGGTGGTGAACTTCGTCCTGCGCCCGCGCTTCCGCTCGCTGGCGGCCGAGGCGATCGGGACGGTGCCGACGCAAGGGGGCTCGGCGACCGGCCAGGGCAAGCTCGACTGGTTGCAGATCCGCAAGGACAAGCGGCTGAGCATCCACACCGACTATTCGGAAACCTCGCGCCTGACCGAGGCGGAACGCGGCATCATCGCGCCGTCCTCCAACGCTTCGCTGGGCGGCAACATCGTCACCGCCGACCCCGGCCTCGCCGCGCTGACCGGAACCAACCCCAGCACCGTCGGCGTGCCCGGCGGGCTGAGCGCCGCGCCGACGCTGGCACAGCTGGCGGGCAGTCCCGCGACCGCGACCGACGTCACCCCCTATCGCACGCTGCAATCGGCGCAGCGGCAATGGGACGCCAATGTCGTCTATGCGCGCAACATCTTCGACAAGGTGTCCGCCTCGTTCAATGCCGAGGTGCAGACGACGCAAAGCAACAGCTGGAACGGCCTGCCCTCGGCCAATCTGGTCCTGCCGGTCGGCAATCCCTACTCGCCCTTCGCCACGACGGCGACGATCAGCCGCCTGACCAATGCCTATGGTCCGCTGGTCCAGGACAATACCGGGCTGACCGCGCATCTGGGCACGGCGTTCAACGGCGATATCGGCAAGTGGCGCTGGTCGCTGACCGGATCGTACGACCGTGCCGAAAGCCGCGTGGCGACCGATACGGGGCTGGATATCACGGGCCTCCAGGCGCGGTTGAACGCAGGCGATCCGACCGCCAATCCTTACGGCCCGCTCGACGCGCTGGGTCTGGCGGCGCGCAACTTCGCCCGATCGACCTCGTCCACCGGCGAGGTGGATGCGCTGCTCAACGGCCGGGTCTTCGCGCTGCCCGCTGGTGACGTGCAGGCCAGCGTCAAGCTGGGCGGCGAGACGAGCGATTTCTCCAGCCAGTCGACCCGGTTCGGCATCACCCAGACGGGCGGGGTGTCGCGCGACATCGTCAACGGCCAGGTCAATCTGGACTTCCCCATCGCCAATCGCGACCGCCAGGTGCTAGGCGCGATCGGCGATCTGTCGCTCAACGTGAATGCCGGGGCCGACCACCTGTCGGACTTCGGCACGCTGACCACGATCGGTTACGGCGCGAACTGGTCGCCGCTTGAGGGGGTTCGCTTCCTGGCCTCCTGGGCCGATCAGGAGGATGCGCCCACCGCGCAGCAGCTCGGCAATCCGACGATCACCACGCCCAATGTCCGCCTGTTCGACTATGTGCGCGGCACCACCGCGACGATCACCGCGGTGACCGGCGGCAACCCCGCGCTGGTCGCCGACAATCGCCACGTCATGAAGCTGGGCGTGAACGTCAAGCCGTGGAAAGCCCGCGACATCAACCTGACCGCCAATTACTACCGCATCAACACCGACGATCCGATCGCGTCCTTCCCGACGCCGACCGCCGCGATCGAGGAGGCGTTCCCCGATCGCTTCACCCGCGATGCGGGCGGCAATTTGCTGCGCGTGGATTCGCGCCCGATCAACTTCGCACGGACCGAGCGGTCGCAACTGCGCTGGGGCCTGAACTTCTCCAAGCCGATCAAGTCGAAGATCCAGAAGGAGATCGAGGCGTTTCGCGCCGGGAGCGGGCCCAATCCCTTTGCCGGGTTGAACTTCCCCGGTCGGCGCGGAGGCGAAGGTGGTCCGGGCGGCGGCGAAGGTCCGCGACGCGACGCACAGGGCGGCCCCGGCGACGCCCCGCCTCCGGGCGGTCCCGGTGGTCCGGGCGCAGGCGGGCCGGGGGCAGGTGGCCCCGGTGGTCCGGGTGGCGGGTTCCGTGGTGGTGGCGGCGGCTTTGGCGGGGGCCGGGGCGGCGGTGGCGGCCGGGTGCAATTCGCGCTCTATCACACCTGGACCTTTGCCGACCGGGTCATCGTCGCCGATGGCGGGCCGGACCTGGACCTGCTGCGCGGCGATGCGATCGGGTCGAGCGGCGGCACCTCCCGCCATCAGGTCGAGGCGCAGGCGGGCTATGCCAATAACGGCCTCGGCCTGCGGCTGTCGGGCAACTGGCGCAGCGCGACGCGGGTGAACGGCGGCACGCCGGGCAATCCCAATCCGCTTGAATTTGGCAGCCTGGCGACGGTCGATTTCCGACTGTTCGCCGATCTGGGGCAGCGCCTCGAGCTTCTGAAGAAGCATCCCTGGCTGCGCGGTACGCGGGTCAGCTTGGTGGTCGACAACGTCTTCAACCAGCGGCAGCGGGTCACCGATTCGACTGGCACCGTGCCGATCGGCTATCAGCCGGGCTATCTGGATCCGCTGGGCCGGACGGTGCGGCTGTCGGTCCGCAAGCTGTTCTTTTAAGGCGTCGGGCCGCATGTTCCATATGCGGCCCGGCATATCGCGCGAATTGCAAGGCCCGGTTTCCGCAAGATTACTCCGATCCGGGATCGCATAAAGGGGCAACCGGAGAAGTTTCTGGTTAACCTAGCCTAATTTTAATGCCATCGCCTTCACGGATGAATTGCGACGACGTGCCAAAATCGGAATAGGAAACGGCAACGCTACAAGCATCTCAAATCTCTGCCTGTGGGGGGAACAACATATATGGGCCGGAGTGCGGAGATCATGAATAACCGCGACGATGCACTGGGAGGGCATGGGCCGTCGGGGATCGACGATCGCCTTCGCCGAATCCGTGACGAACTGGCCGTGGTGGAATCGATGGTCCGCAACGAGACCGAGGCGCGGATCACCGCCGCCGATATCGGTCGGATCATTCGCACGGCGCGCGAGGGCATAGGCGGCTTCTTCGACGCCGAGCTGTTCGCCGATCCGGCCTTCGACATGTTGCTGTTCGTGTTCCTGGAACAGGAAGCGGGGCGGACGGTGGAAACCAGTGCCTGCTACCGCGCGTCCGGGGTGCCGCGCACGACCGCGGTCCGCTGGATCAACATGCTGGTGGCCAATGGTATGTTCGAAAGCGCGCCGCATCCCACCGATCGTCGCCTGGCGCTGCTGAGCCTGAGCGAGGGGGCGCGTGCCAATGTCCGCCAATGGCTGAACACCATGCGCCCGATGATCGAACGCATCACGACCCGCGACATGACGGGGCCGACGGACTGAGTGCCTGACAAAGGGTCAGGCGGTAGGGGGCAGAGGGGCGCGGTCAGGCCGCCTGGGCGATGCGGTGGCGCAGGCGCTGGGCCAGCGTCTCCAGCGTAACCCCATCGATCCGCCGCGCGACGGGCGCGTCGGATCGCAGGATGTCGGCGATCGCCAGCTGGGTCTGGGTGATCCGGTCGACCGACTGGATGCTGACCATATGGCGGCGCAGCGTGTCGGCATCGCTGCCCAGTTCAAAGGCCATGTCGGCCAGCGCGCGGGTCAATTCGACCAGCTCGTCGGCCAGCGCCAGCGCCAGAGCGCCGTCCAGGACGGTCTCCGGCGCATCATTGCCCGCGCCCGGGGTCATTTGCTGCACAGCTTCATGACGTTGGCGGCGATCGCGTCGCGCGCCACCGGCTGCGACACCGCGCCCTTGGACAGGGTGAAATCGGTCCCGGTACGGCCGATGGCATAGGCACCACCCGCCAGCATCGCCCGCAGACCCGCCGATCCGTCCTCGTCGTCCAGTGCGACCAGCACGCCCAGCGCGTTGCTGCCAGCCGCCTTGGCGACCGAGGCGAACAGGAGCGAGATGGACGGCCGCTCGCCCGATACCGGTTCGCGCGGGAGCAGCCGGATCGTGCCCTCGGGCCAGCGGTCGATGACCATATGCGTCTCGCCCTGCGGCGCGAAATAGATGGTGCCCTGCTCGACCTTCATGCCGTCGGTCGCCTCGACGACCTTGGGGGCGACCTGCTCGCGCAGCTTCTCGACCATCGGGGTCAGCAGCCCGGCGGTCATCTGCTGCACGACCAGCGTCGGCGGGCAGTTGTCGGGGAAGCTCTGGAACAGCTCGAACAGCGCCGGGGTGTTGGCGGCGTCCGCGCCGATCGCCAGGACGCGACCGTTCCAGTTCATCGGCGACGGCGGTGCCGATTTCGCATGGCGCAGCGTGCTTGCCGTGGTCCGCTTCAGGTCGGCGTTGCGCGCCGACTTGATGCGCTTGCCCAGCTTGCCGATGATCGCGTCGAGTTCCGCCTGCACCGCCACCTTGGGCTTGGGGAAACAGTCGATCGCGCCCAGCCGCAGGGCCTCGATCGATTCCGCCGCGCCCGCCGCCGTGCGGGTCGAGAACATGATGACCGGCATGGGCCGCGATTCCATGATCTCGGCCAGATATTCCAGGCCGCTCATGCCCGGCATCTCGACGTCCAGCGTCATGACTTCGGGCCGATATTTATCGACCATCTGGCGTGCCTCGGCCGCGCCGTCCGCTGCGCCGACCACCGTCACGCCCTTGATCCGCTCCAGCGCACCCGAGATGAGCACCCGCATCGTCAGCGAGTCGTCGACCACCAGAACCTTTACGTCGGCCATTACGCATTACCTTCCAAGACGGATACGCCGTCACGTCGCAGAGCGAGACTTCGCGGCAGGAGAGAAGAGGGAGAAGGGGATCAGGCCGCCTCGGCCGTCACGCCCACGCTGTCGGTCAGCCGGTCGAGCGCCAGGATGAGGATCAGGCGCTGTTCGATCGTCGCCAGCCCTTCCAGATAATGGGCCGCGGTCGCGTCGCCCATGTCGGGCAGCGGCTGCATCGATTCGGGCGGGATGGTCACGATGTCGTTGACCGCATCGACGATCAGGCCCTGGAGCTGGTCGCCGATCCGCACCACGATGATGACGTGGCGCGCGCTGGGATCGGTGACGCCCCAACCCAGCCGATGGCGCAGGTCGAGGACGGGCAGCACCACGCCGCGCAGGTTCACGACGCCGCGCACATAGGCGGGCACGTTGGGCAGCGGGGTGGCGGGCGACCAGGCGCGGATTTCGCGAATGGCCATGATGTCGACGCCCAGTATCTGGTCGCCGAGCTGGAAGGTGATGAGCTGACGGGACATGTCGGTTCCTCGGGCGTGGGGATCAGTGCAGCACGCGGCGAATGGCCGCGGCAAGCTTTTCCGGGTTGAAGGGCTTCACGATCCAGCCGGTCGCCCCGGCCTCGCGCGCGCGCGCCTTCTTCTCGTCGGAGCTTTCGGTGGTCAGCACCAGGATCGGCAGGTTGCGATGCCCCGGCTGGCGGCGCAACGCCTCGATCAGGCCGAACCCGTCCATGCGCGGCATGTTGATGTCGGTAATGACCAGGTCGGGGGCGGTGGCGGGCGTCACGCCGTCCAGCGTATCGAGCGCATGGATGCCGTCTTCGGCCTCGATCACCTGATACCCCATATCGGTCAGCGCGGCGCGCAGAAGCATTCGCATGCTGGGCGAATCGTCCACGGTCATGATGGTCTGGGACACGAAGGGGCCTTTCGACAGAATCTGGGTCATTAGAAGAACTCCACGTCGCCGGTTGCGGCGGGTGGCGGGGTGGGGCGGGCGACGCGTGGCGGCGGGGCCAGCGCGTCGGTGACATGGCGGCACCGGGCAAGGCCCAGCGCCGGACGGAACTCGACGCGGCGCGCACTGACCCCGCCGACATCCTCACCGACCAGCGCGATTCGCTCGTCCGCCAGGAAGCGGCGCGCGAATTGCGCATTGGCGGTGCCGATGTCGCGGAACCCGTCACGCATCATCGCACCGCCGAACAGCCTGGCTTTCAGGCTGTGCCGCTGTGCGCCGAGCGCCATCATCGCGTTGATCAGAACTTCCATCGCATACACACCATAGCGCTGCATGGATTTAGGATCCGTTTCACCCATGCCCGGTTCGGCGAGCAAAAAGTGATTCAGTCCACCGACGCCCGCGATCGGATCGTAGAGGCAGGCCGAGATGCAACTGCCCAGGACGGTGGTCAGGACGATCTCCTTGTCCTGGCTGACGCGGGTCTCTCCCTGGATCACCGCGACCCGGCGCAGGCCGTCGCGTTGCGCCAGGTTCGTGATCGGGCGCGCGGTGGCGAGGGGCGGGACCGCGATCATGCGCGGCACCGGTCGATCAGCGCGGGCCCGATGCGGGTCAGCGTCAACTGGCGCGCGACCGCGCCGATTTCCTGCGCGACGCCCGGCATGCCGTAGACCACGCAACTCTCCTTGTCCTGGCCGATGGTGAAGCCGCCCTGGCCGCGCATGGCCAGCAGCCCCTGCGCACCGTCCCGGCCCATGCCGGTCAGGATCGCGCCGACGGCATGGGGACCGGCGACCTTGGCGACGCTTTGGAACAGGCGGTCGACCGACGGGCGGTGGCCGCTGGTGGGATCGTCGGGGATCAGGCGCGCGCGATACTGGCCCTCGCTGCCGCCGATCTCCAGGTGATGGGTGCCGCCGGGCGCGAGATAGACATGGCCGGGCAGCAGCGGCTGGCCGTGCCGCGCCTCGGCCACGGTCGGCTGCGATAGCCGGTCGAGCCGCGCGGCGAAGCTGGTCGTGAAGGTCGCTGGCATGTGCTGGACGATGACGGTCGGCGGGCAATTGGCCGGAAAGCCGCTCAACACCTGGATCAGCGCCTCGACCCCGCCGGTGGATGCGCCGATCGCGATCAGCGATTTCGCGCGCGGCTCGAAATGCACGCTGGGCACCGGTGCCGCGGCGGGGGCATCGTTCAGGCGGATGCGACGGCTGCCCGCCGCAGCCTTCACGCTGGCGACCAGGTTGCGGTCGACGCATCCCGCCGCCGGTTTGGCGCAACATTCGACCGCGCCCAGCTCCAGCGCGCGGATCGTGGTGTCCGCCCCCGCCTGGGTCAGTGTCGACAGCATGACGACGGGCATCGGGCGCAACCGCATCACCCGTTCCAGGAAGTCGAGGCCGTTCATGTCGGGCATCTCGACGTCCAGCGTGATGACATCGGGGTCCAGCGCCTTGATCATCTCGCGCGCCTGGTGCGGGCCGTTGGCGGCGCCGACGACCTCGATATCGGGATCGCGGCTCAACATGCCCGCGATCAGTGCCCGCATGGTGGGGGAATCGTCGACGATCAGCGTTCGAATGGCCATCAGGAGACTTTCTGAAAAGCGGTGCGGCCTATGCAGCGGAACCGGTCGGCGACCTCGGTCGGAATACGTTCGGCATGGCCGATATAGATGATACCGCCCGCGACCATCTGGTCGGCGAAGCGGCCCATCAGCCGTGCCTTGGTGGCATCGTCGAAATAGATCATGACGTTGCGGCAGAAGATGACGTCGAACGGCCGCTTCATCGGCCACCCGCGCAGCAGGTTCAGCTCGCGAAAGGCGATCGGCGCGCGCAACGCGGGATGCAGTTCCTCCTGCTCGCCGACACGGCGGCACCAGGCGCTGCGCATCGCCGCGGGCATCGCGCGCGTCGTGTCCAGCGCATAGCGTCCCGCACGCGCGGTCGCGATGACGCTGGGCGACAGGTCGGTCGCCAGCAGGCGGAAATCCTGGCTTGCCAGCTTTTCGGCGGCGCGCGGGTCCTGGCCCGCGATCGTCATCATCAGCGAATAGGGTTCCTCACCGCTGGAGCAGGCGGCGGACCAGATCCGCACCCGCCCGCCACCGGCCAGCCGCTGGCGAAATTCCGGCCACAGGCTGTCGCGGAAATGTTCGAAATGGTGGTTTTCACGGAAGAACGAGGTGTGGTTGGTGGTCAGCGCGTCAACCGCGCGGGCGCGTTCCTCGGCATCGCTTTCGACCAGCGCCAGATAGGTGGGAAAGTCGTTCAGCCCGCAGGCGCGCAGACGCCGGGCCAGCCGCCCATAGATCAGCTTGGCCTTGCTCTCGGGCAGCAGGATGCCCGATTCGGCATAGATCAGGTCGGCGATCGCGCGGTGGTCGGCCGCCGAGAAGGCGAACTCCATCTCGCGGTCGGGCGTCGGCGCGCCACCGCGACCGGTCAGGGCGGCAAGCGCGCTCATGCGGCGAGGTTTTCGAGGAAGGCCGCCGCGCCCGAGCCACGCCCGTCACGCCGCCAGCGGCCGATCAGCGCGTCGACATCGAGGATCAGCGCGACCCGACCGTCACCCAGGATGGTCGCACCGGCCAGGCCATGGATGGCGCGGTAATTGGCCTCCAGGCTCTTCACCACGACCTGGCGCTGGTCCTGGATCGAATCGACCATCAGCACCGCCTGGCCCTGGTCGCTTTCGACCACGATCAGCACGGCCTTTTCGGGCTGGGCGATCGCACCGGTCACGCCCAGCTGCTCGCCGACGCGGTGGACGGGGACATAGGTGCCGCGCACGTCGAGCAGCGGCGACTGGCCGCCGACGACATGCACCTCGTCGATGCCGGGGCGCAGGCTCTCGACGATATGGGTCAGCGGAATGACGAAGGTCTGGTCGCCGACGGTCACGATCATGCCGTCGAGCACGGCCAGCGTCAGCGGCAGGCTCAGCGAGAAGCTCGACCCCTTGCCCAGTTCGGACTGGATGCCGATGCGGCCGCCCAGCGCCTGGATGTTCTTGCGCACCACGTCCATGCCCACGCCGCGGCCCGAGATGTTGGAGACGACGGCGGCGGTCGAGAAGCCGGGGGCGAAGATCAGATTGTCGATCTCTTCCTCGGACAGCGGCGCGTCGGGCGCGATGATGCCGCGCTCGATCGCCTTGGCCTTGACCCGCGCGCGGTCGATGCCGCGTCCGTCATCCGCCACGGTGATGACGATTCGGCCCGACTGGTGCGCGGCCGAGAGGGTGACGACACCTTCGCCGTCCTTGCCCGCCGCCTTGCGATCGGCCGGGGTTTCCAGGCCATGGTCGACAGCGTTGCGGATCAGGTGGGTCAGCGGCTCGCCGATACGCTCGACCACGGTCTTGTCGACCTCGGTCATCTCGCCCTCGACTTCCAGGCGGACGCGCTTGCCGGTCTCGACCTCCAGCTCGCGGATGATGCGCGGCACGCGGCTGAACACTGTCTTCATCGGCTGGGCGCGGATCGCCATGGTCGAATCCTGCAGCTCGCGCGTCAGGTGGTCGAGGTCGGACAGCTCGGGGATCGAGCCCATCTCGTTTTCGGACAGGCGCTGCGCCAGCATCGCCTGGGTGATGACCAGCTCGCCGACCAGGTTGACCAGGCGATCCAGCTTGTCGAGGTCGACGCGGATCGTCTGGGTGGCGGCGACGCGCGGGCCACCGGCGGTTTCGGCCACTGCGGCAGCGGCGGGTGCCGCAGCCGGAGCCGGAACCGGAACCGGAACCGGTGCAGCAGGTGTGGGGGCGGGCGCGGGTGTGATGACGGGCGTGGGCGCGGCGACGATGACCGGCGCGGCTTCGACCACGGGGGCGATGACGACGGGCTCGGGCTCGGCCTCGACCGGTACGACCGGCGTGGCGTCGGCGCGGGTGACGGTCAGGCGGCAATGCGGATCGGCAAAGTCGAAGACCGCCCGGATATCCTCTTCGTCCGTCGTGCCGGGCAGCGCCATGGTGAAGCCCAGATAGGAGCGTTCGGCATCCAGCCCGTCGAGCAGCGGCAGCGCGGACAGGTCGGCGCCCAGCGTCCGGCCGCCCATGCGAACCAGTTCGCGCAGCGCCAGCATGGGCTCGGCCCCGTGGTCGAAGGCGCGCGGACCGGGATGGATGGTGACGATCCACTCGGCGATCACCGGTTCGGCCGGGGCGGCGAACTCCGGCTCCTCGAGCATCGCGAACAGCGAGTCGAAATCGTCGAGTGCCGGGGCGGCATCGGCCACCGGCTCGGCGGCGTCATCGTCCAGATCGGCAGGGCCCGAGCCGATATCGCCATTGGCGGCCGCCTCCAGCCGATCGAGCATCGGCTGGTCGGCGGGCAGCGCGCCCTCGCCCCGCGCGGCGGCGACATGGTCGGACAGCGTGTCATAGGCCGCGACGATCAGGTCGATCAGCGCGGGCCCCAGCGGCAGCGTGCCGTTGCGGATCAGGTCGAGGACGGTTTCGTAATGGTGCGAGAAATGCTGGAGCCGTTCATGCCCGAACGCCCCGGCGCCGCCCTTGATCGAATGGACCGCGCGGAACACGGTGTTGATCGTCTCGTCGTCCTGTCGCCCGCGCCGCAGGTCGTCAAAGGCGGTTTCCAGTGCGCCGAGACCTTCCTCGCACTCCTGGAAGAAAATCTGCTGGATTTCGTCGAGGTTCATCGGGTCGGCCCCTTCAGGCGGCTGCGACGAGGCTGTCGAGCCCCGCCAGCGCGATCATCGAAGCCAGCGGCTCGGATGGGTGGTGCAGTTCGAAATCGGCGCGGACCGACGCGGCCATGGCCTGCGCGCTGGCCAGCACCTGGAGACAGGCCTGGCCCGCCTGCGCCACCTGCGACCCGTCGACCGACACGGCATCGCCCGATGCGATCAGGTCGAGCAGCGCCTGGCGCAGCGGCGCGGCGGCGGCGGTGTCGAGCACGGGGGCGAGGGACAGGGTCGACATGGTCGGGCTCCGGACGGGCTGGCGGGAACGGGAAACGGAAAGGCGGATGCGTCGAAAGGGGCGGGGATAGACCCCGCCCGGTGGGTCAGAATTCGGTCCAGTCGTCGCCGTTCACCGCCAGGGCAGTATTGCCCGACGACGAGGGTACGGCGCGCGCGGTCTGGGCGATGCGGCGCCCGGCGGCGGCGGCGCGCTGCTGCAACTGATGGACGGGCTGGGCGGAAGGCTGGGGGGCCACGAAGCGGTCCTCCGGCTGGTTGTTGATGCGGAAGCGGGCGATCTCGCGCGCCAGGCCGTCGGCCTCGACCGCCAGCGAGCGGGCAGCGGCGGTCGCCTGCTCGACCATCGCGGCGTTCTGCTGGGTCACGCCGTCCATCGCGGAGACTGCGGTGTTGACCTCCTGAAGCCCGATCGCCTGCTTTTCGGCCGAGCTGGCGATGGTTTCGACCAGCGTGCTGATCTCGGTGATCTGGCCGATGATCCGCTCCAGCGCCTTGCCGGTCTCGCTGACCAGGCCGACGCCCGATTCGACCTGTTCGGAGCTGGCGAGGATGCGCGACTTGACGTCCTTGGCGGCGTCGGCCGAGCGCTGCGCCAGGGCGCGCACTTCGGAGGCGACGACCGCGAAGCCCTTGCCCGCGTCCCCGGCGCGTGCCGCCTCGACACCGGCGTTCAGTGCCAGGAGGTTGGTCTGGAAGGCGATGCCGTCGATGACGCTGATAATCTCGGAAATCTCGCTGGAGGCGCGTTCGATTCCGGCCATGGCGGTGACGGCGCGGCGCACGACCTCGCCCGACTGCTGCGCCTCGATCCGGGCATCGGCGACGGCGCGGTTGGCGCGGTTGGCCCCCTCGGCGGTCTGGCGGACGGTCGAGGTGATCTCGTCCATCGCGGCCGAGGTTTCCTCCAGGCTGGCGGCCTGCTGCTCGGTGCGCTGCGACAGGTCGTCCGACGCCTGGCGGATGTCGTTGGCACCTGCGTTGATGCCATGCGTGGCGACGGTCACCGAGCCCATGGCACGGGCCAGCGAATCGGTCGCGCGGTTGAAGTCGGTGCGCAGCTTGTCATAGTTTGCCGGGAATGGCGCATGGATGGTTTCGGTCAGGTTACCGTCCGCCAATTCGCTCAGGCCCCGGCCCAGCGCTTCGACGACGATCTCCTGCGCTTTTGCCGCTTCCTGGACCTTGGCGGCGTTGCTCTGGAACACCTTTATGGCCTTGGCCATGCGGCCGATACAGTCGCGATAATCGGTGTAGAGGACGTCCTGCCTGACGTCGCCCGCCGCCAGGGCCTCCATCGCCACGACGCTGCCGACATACGGATCGCAGATCAGCTTGCGACTGACGCGCATGATGACGAACGACAGCACCAGGACGGCGGCGGCGGCGATGACCGGCGGGGTCAGGACCAGGCCACCGCTCGCCATCATGGTCGCGCCCAGGCCGATGGCCGCGAGACCGGTGTAGACGATCGTCAGAACGTCGAATTTCAGACGAATGGGGGCCGTCTTGGCAAACCAGGACAACATAACGGCGGACCTCTCCAACAACCGGCTTGCGAGCGGGAGCGCTCGGTGCGGACGGAAGATGGGGGAGATTCGCCCCGTCCTCCGGTGTGAGTGACCATTATGGACAGGACGAGTAAATATCCGGTTTCCATATGGACCACGCCCGGAGAAGGGGCAGTTATGCGTCGTTTCTGAATTATCGTGCGGTGGTCAGGCTTTGCGTCATTCCCGAGGCGGAAAGGATTTCGATCCAGTATCCGTCGGGATCGATGATGAAGGCGATGTCCTTCATCTTGCCGTCCTGCGGCCGCTTCTTGAAGGTTACGCCCAGCAAATCGAATCGTGCGCACGCCTCGGCGACATCGGCCACGCTGATGCCGATATGGCCAAAGCCGCGCGGATCGGCATTGCCATCATGATAACCCTGGAAATCGGGGTCCGACTCGGTGCCCCAATTATGGGTCAGCTCCAGCGTCGTCTCGCGGTCGAAGATGAAATGCGCGCGTTCGACCGGATCCTCGGGGATCGATTCGCCATCCGCCAGATAGGCGAGGAAATAGAGCGAGAAGCGCATCTCCTCGAAATCCAGCTTTTGGAGCAGCGTCATGCCCAGCACGTCCTGGTAAAAGGCGAGCGAGGGCTTCGGATCGCGGATGCGCAGCATCGTCTGGTTGAGGGCAAAGCTTTCGGTGCCGGTCGGGCGGGTCATCATCGGGTCCTTTGGAAAGACAAAGCCCTCCGCCGGGCGAGCGGGCGGAGGGCTTCGGAAAGGGTGGCGTCGGGGCTCAGGCGAGCGTCAGTCCGACATCCACATTGCCGCGGGTCGCGTTGGAATAGGGGCAGACCTGATGCGCAGCGTGCATCAGCTTCTCGCCCTCGGCACGATCGACGCCGGGCAGGTCGACCAGCAGGTCGACGGTGATGCCATAACCGCCTTCCTCACGCGGGCCGAAGCCGACTTCGGCGGTGACGGTGGCGTCCTGCGGCACACGCACGCCTTCCTTGCCCGAAACCGCCTTCATCGCGCCTAGGAAGCAGGCCGAGTAACCGGCGGCGAACAGCTTTTCCGGGTTGGCACCTTCGCCGCCCGGACCGCCCATTTCCTTCGGCACGACCAGCTTGACGTCGACCGAGCCATCCTCGCTACGCGCCGCACCGTCACGACCGCCGGTTGCCGTAGCCTTCGTCTTGTAGATTACGTTCACGCCCATATCGGCTCTCCCATTGCTCATTCGGTTCGCAGGGGTCAGCGCGCCAAGGCCGCTGGCGTTCCATGACCCGTATCGCTCACTGAAAGCGATTGCGGCCATCGTCCCCGGGCGTGCGACCTATCGCGCGGTGGCGCGGATCGCGTCCGCCGACCAGCCGCCGCCCATCGCCTGATACAGGGTGATATAGGCGGTCAGCTGATTGGCCTGCGCCTCGGCCAGCGCCAGTTCGGCGTTGAGCAGCCCGCGCTGCGCGTCGAGCTGGTCGATATAGCCCGAATAGCCCGCGCGGTAGCGGTTGGAGGCGATGCGCAGGCCATCCGCCTGCGCCGCGCGCTGCCCGGCCAGCGCCACCGCCTGCTCGCCCGATCGCCGGACCGAGGCCAGGCTGTCGTCCACCTCGCGAAACGCGGTCAGCGCGGTGCGGCGATAGGCATAGGCGGCCTGGTCGCGCCGCGCCGCACCGGCATCGGCCTGTGCGCGCAGGCGGCCCGCATCGAAGATCGGGGCCAGCACGCTGCCGCCGATCGAAAAGACGGTGATTGGATTCTGGAGCGCGCTGGACAGCACCACGCCCGCCGTGCCGGTCAGCCCCAGGCTGGGCAGCATCGCCGCCCGCGCACTGTCGAGCGAGCGGTCGGCGGCGACCAGCGCCTGTTCGGCCTGGAACAGGTCGGGGCGGCGGCGCAGCAGGTCGGCGGGCAGACCGTCGGGAATGGCGGGGCGGACCAGCCGGTCGATGGCCAGGCCGCGCGGGATGGGCCCCGGCGTGCCGCCGATCAGGACGCTCAGCGCATTCTCCTGTCGCGTGACGGCCAGCCGTGCGGCGGCGACGAGCTGTTCGGTGGCGCGATATTCACCCTGCGCCTGCCGCAATTCCAGATTGGAGGTATAACCCGTCTCGGCCCGGCGCCGCGCGATGCGCAGCGCATCGTCACGCGCGGCCAGCGTCTCCTCGGCGATGTGCAGCCGGTGGTCGAGCGCGCGCAGCGTCACATAGCCGCTGGCGACCCCGGCCGCGAGCGCCAGCCGAACGGTATCGCGCGCGGCCTCGGTTGCCAGCAACTGCGCGCGTGCGGCCTCGCGGGCGTTGCGCAAGCGGCCGAACAGGTCGAAATCATAACTGGCCTGGACCAGCGGCTGCGCGCCCAGCTGGTCCAACCCGGTGCCGAAGGCGGTGACGCTGCGCCCCTCGGACAGCGGCAGGCCCGCCGAGACATTGGGCGACAGCTGCGCGCGGGCGAGCCGTTCCTGGGCCCGCGCCTCCTCGACACGCGCCGCCGCACTGCCCAGATCCGGGCTGTCGGCCAGCGCGCGGGTGACGAGCGCGGTCAGCTGCGGGTCGCCGAACGCCTGCCACCAATCGGCCGCGATCGGGCTGCCGGGGCCCAGGCTGGTGCGCCAGGCGGGCGGCGGCACGACGGCGCTGGCGGCCGGGGCGGCGGGACGCGGGCCGATACACCCGGCCAGCAGCAGCGCGGCGGCAAGAGGCAGGGCCGTCGCCTTCATCGCACGGTCGGCCCGCCCGAGGTGTCCACGCTGGCCTGGACCGACATGCCGGGGCGCAGCCGCTGGCTGAGCGGCTGGCCCGCATCGACGCGGATGCGCACGGCGATGCGCTGCGGCACCTTGGTGAAGTTGCCGGTGGCGTTGTCCGACTTCAAGACCGCGAACTCGGACCCGGCGGCGGGTGAGATCCGCTCGACATGCCCCTTCAGCCGGGCATTGCTCAAGCCGTCGACGGTGAAGCTGGCGGGCTGGCCCACCGCCATGCGCGCGGTCTGCGCCTCCTTGAAATTGGCGATGACCCAGGTTTCGGGCGGCACCAGGAACATCAGTTGCGATCCCGCCGTGACATATTGGCCCAGCCGCACGCCGACTTCGGACAGGCGGCCGTTTTCCGGAGCGCGGACGATGGTGTTGGCCAGGTCGATCTGGGCCAGTTTCTGCGCGGCCTCGGCCCCCGACACGCCGGCCTGCTGACCGCCGCGCCCAACCTGGACGGTGCGGACATCCTGTCGGGCGATCTCGCGCGCGGCCTGGGCCTGGCGCAACTGCGCCTGCGCCTGGCGTAGCGCGGCCAGCGTCTGGTCGCGTTCGCGCAAGGATACCGATCCGTCGGTGACGAGGTCGTTGACCCGCGCCATGTCGGCGCGCGCGCGCATCAACTGCGCCTCGGCATTGGCGACGGCGGCATCCTGGGCGGCGAGGCTGGCGGTGCGCGACGCCTGGGTCTGGCGGCTGTTGGCGAGGGTGGCGGCCTGCGCCTCGACCTGCGCGGTCGCCTGGTCCACCCGCTGGCGATAGATGCGGTCGTCGATCTTCACCAGCGGCTGGCCGGCGCGGACCGTCTCGAAATCCTTCACCGTGACGGCGGTGACATAGCCGCTGACCTGCGGCGCGATCACGGTGGTGCGGCCACGAACATAGGCGTTGTCGGTCGACTGTATCGCGCTGGAAAAGGGCGGCAGCCGCCAGGCGGCCAGCACCGCCGCGATGCCGCCGATCACGAGCAGCGCGATCAACGCGCGTGATCGCCATCCACCAGATGGCGGCCGCCAGCCCGAGGCTATGGCAGGCGGCGCCGCTGGGGTCGGGCCGGTTGCGGGGCCGGGCGGGGGAACGCCCGCCTCGGCGGCGGCGGCCTCGGTCATCGGGGTGGGGGATACGGGCGAACGGGTGTCGGTCATGGCTTGGCCTCGGCCGCACGGGCGCGGCGTGCGCGCCGCCAGGTCAGCAGCGCGAGGAACAGGGTGACGGCGGCCGCCAGGGCGGCGACCAGTCGGAATACGTCGTTATAGGCCCGGATATTTGCCTCGCGCGTGGCGGTCTGCGACAGGAGCGCGGCACCCTCCGCGCGGGCAAGCGTCGGGTCGCCGACCACGCCCGACACCCGCGCACCGCCCGCCGCGATCCGTTGCGTCACCTGCGGGTCGGTGGGGTCGATATTCTGCACGATGGCGGCGCTATGCGCCTTTTCGCGGATCGTCTGATAGGTGCCGAGCAAGGCTGTCCCGCCCAGGCTACCCACCGAATTGAGCATTCCGAACAGCGCGATGAAGCTGATGACGTGGCCCGCCCCCTGTTGCAGGGCGCGGGTCATGCCGAACAGCAGCGACGGGCCCAGGAAGAAGGTCGTCGAAAAGGCGATCACCGCTTGCGTCGCATACAGCTCGGGCGCGCGGGTCAGGTTGGTCGAGAAGCTGTCGGCATAGGCGGCGATGGCGACCAGCCCGATCGCATACATGACCGGGTGGGTCAGCCGCGTCACGTCCAGCGTCACCGCGCTGGCGACGACCCCGGCGACCGAGGCGATGAAGGCGATGGTGAACAGCGTCCCGAACTGGTCGTTGTTCTGGCCCAGCGTGGTGAGCAGGCCGACGGCACCGAAATTCTGTTCGGAAAAGACGATGCGCGCCATGATCGTGACGATCGCGAAGCGCACGATATCCATCGACCCCAGCCAGCGCGTGTTGAGCAGCGGATTGGCCCGGTGATGCTCGATCCACAGCGCGGCGGCGAGCAGCGGAATGGCAATGACCAGTGCCCAGCCGATCCACGCGGCCTGCGTCCACCAGACCAGCCGCCCCTGGCCCAGCACCGCGCAGAACAGCCCGATGGCGGGTGCGTAGAGCGCGAAGGTCAGGAAATCGAGCGGCTCGAACGCCTTCTGCCTCTGGGTCGGCGGCAGGCGCAGCGCGATGATCGAGGCCAGGCTGATCGCCGCCAGCCCGAATTCGAACAAATAGAGTGTTCGCCACTGCGACATGGCGAGCAGGTCGGGCGAGAACAGCCGGGCGAGCGGTGTCGCGCATTGCGGCACCCCGATGCCCAGCACGATCGCCTTCAGCCGCCACTTCGCGGGCAGCGCCTGCATCATGTAATACATGCCCAGCGACGACAGCGCCGCCGCCGCCATGCCGCTGGCCGCGCGCACCGCGATCGCCGTCGAAAAGTCGCGCACGAACAGATGGGCAAAGGCCAGGATCGTATAGAGGCCCGAAAACACCAGCGCGAAGGGGCGCAGGCCGAATTGCTGGCGGAACTTGATGAGCAGCAGGTTGATCGACGCGTTGGTCATCACATAGGCGATCGGCAGCCACGCGATCTCTGTGGGGTCGAGCCCCAATGCGCCCTGAAGCTGGATCGTGTTGACCTGGACCAGCGCATTGCCCAGCCCGCCGGTCAGCCCGATCAGGACCGCGATGACGCCATAGGCCAGCCGCCGCCGTCCGGGATGGTCGAAATTGCCGGGCGATCCCGGAATGGTCGGCTTCTCATGGGGAGCGAAGGACCATTCCTCCTCGCTCCAGAAATGCCGAAACCGCGATGCCATCCCCGTCCTTTCGTCCCCCCGCGCCAAACGCGCAAGAGGATGAATCGGGTGTGGAATAATCCATGACACCCGGTTGCAGCGCCCCCGTCCCGCCCGGCAAAGCCTTACCCGTCGAGCATCGCCCGGATACGCGCGGCCAGGTCGGCGAAGTCAAACGGCTTGGTGATCAGCGCCACGCCCGCGTCCAGCCGTCCGCCATGCACGATCACGTCGCGGGCATAGCCGGTGGTGAACAGCACCTTCAATTCGGGGTGGAGCGCCCGCGCCGCCGAGGCCAGGTCCGCGCCGGTCATGCCGCCCGGCAGGACCACGTCGGAGAAGAGCAGCGCGATTTCGCTGGCGCCCGGCGACTCGAGCAGGGCGAGCGCGGTCGCGCCGTCCTCCGCCTCCAGCACGTCATAGCCCAGTTCGCGCAGCGCCTCGGTCGAATAGGCGCGGACATCGGCATCGTCCTCGACCACCAGGATCGTCTCGGACCCGTGGGTCGGTCGCGACACCGGGGCGACGGTCTCGATCGGCGGGGCGACGCCATCGAAGCGCGGCAGGAACAGGGTGACGCAGGTGCCCTCGCCGGGCTTGGATTCGATCTGAACCTGTCCGCCCGACTGCTTGGCGAAGCCGTACACCATCGACAGGCCCAGGCCCGTGCCCTTGCCCACTTCCTTGGTGGTGAAGAACGGCTCGAACACGCGGCCCAGCGTCGCGCGGTCCATGCCGGTGCCGGTGTCGCTGACGTCGATCGCGACATAATCGCCCGGATCGGTGGGATAGGGCACCGGCCCCGCCGCCATCGTCGCCAGTCCGTCGAGCGTGGCGTTGCGCATCGTGATCGCCAGCGTGCCGCCATGCGGCATCGCATCGCGCGCATTGACCGCCAGATTCAGGATCGCGCTTTCCAGCTGGTTGGGATCGGCCTCGACCATCCACAGGCCGGGCGCGCTCGCGACGGTCAGGTTGACCTGTTCGCCCAGCGTCCGGGTCAACAGGTCGGACAGCCCGTCGACCAGCCGCTGCGTATCGACCGATTGCGGGGCCAGCGGCTGGCGCCGCGAAAAGGCGAGCAGCCGCTGGGTCAGCGTCGCGGCGCGCTTGGCCCCGGTCATCGCATTGGTCGCGGCCCGCCGGGCGCGCGGATGCTCGTCGGTGGGCAGCAGCCGGTCGAGCATTTCCAGATTGCCGACCACCACCTGGAGGAGATTGTTGAAGTCGTGCGCGATGCCGCCGGTCAGCTGGCCCACCGCCTCCATCTTCTGGCTCTGACGCAGCTGCGCTTCCATGTCGTGCAGCCGTTCCTGCTGCGCAAGCCGCTCCGAGACGTCGGTCGCGAACTGGTACGCACCGATCGGCGTCCCCTCCGCCGAGACCAGCGGGCTGAAGCGCAGCTCGTAATGGTGCCGCTCCCCCGCCGGATCGTCGAGCGCCTGGATGACCGCGAACTCCTCGCCCGCCAGCGCGCGCGTCCAGTAATCGCGCATCACCGACAGGATTTCGGGCCGCCCGGCCATCGCCTCGACCTTGTGCTGGCCGATCTGTGGACGGATGCCGAACAGCCGTTCGAAATCCTCGGCGGCGGCGCGGTTGATCGCCAGATAGCGGTGGTCGAATCCCAATACCTGGACCAGCGTGCCGGTCGAATCGATGATGTCGGCGAACAGCTTGCGCTCGGCCAGCGCCTCCATCACCCGGCGCTCCAGCACCGCGTTGATGTCGCGCAACGCCGCCTCGGCGCGGCGGCGCTCGTCGATGTCGACGACCGATCCGATCATGCCCAGGAAGGTGCCGTCATCGTCGAAGCGCGGAATGGCGGTGACCATCACCCAATGATAGCCGCCCTCTACCTGGGCCAGCCGATACTCGATCTGGAACGGGCGCTGGTCGGCCATGGCATCGCGAAATGCCCGCTCGGCCATGTCGCGGTCGTCGGCGTGCAGCATCGCGGCCCAGCCGAAATGCAGCCCTTCGCCGACAGGCTGCCCGGTCTGCAACGTCCAAGTGCGGTTGATATAGGTGCAGCGCCCCCCGGTATCGGTCACCCACATGACGATCGGCGCATGGTCGGCGACGTTGCGGAACCGCGCCTCGCTCTCGCGTGCGGCGGACAGGGCGTTTTCGCGATCCTGCCGGTCGCGCATCCGCGCGCTGCTGTCGATCACCGTTGCCATGATGCCCGAGGGGTGGCCGTGCTCGTCGGCGATCGGCGTATAGTCCAGGTCCAGCCAGTGCTGTTCGGTCGCGCCCCCTTGTCCCAGCAGCATCGCCTGGTCGCGAAACGCCAGCGTGCGCCCGCCCAGGCCCGCGGCGATCACCTCGGCGTTGAAGGCCGCCACCTCCGGCCAGCATTCGACCAGCGGACAGCCCAGGATCGCCGGGTGCCGGTCGCCCGAAAAGGCGGCGTAACCGGCATTGTAGATCAGGATGCCCTCCGGCCCCCATATCGTCGCCATCGGGATCGAGGATGCCAGGACGATCCCGATCGCGGTCAGACGGCTCTGCGGCCAGTCCGAAATCGGCCCGAGCGGGGTGGCCGACCAGTCGAAACCCGCGATCAACCGTCCCATCTCGCCGCTTCGCGCCAGAACAGCGGCGAAACCGGCTGGTATGTCGGTCGGGCCGTGGGCAGTCGCGGTCATGCTCGTTCCGTCCCCCCCTTCGAAACCTGACGATAAGCCGCTGTAGCGTTGCTTGGGCACGAGGAATAGAGGGGGTGATCCATATCTTGCCCCAGGTGGATCAGATTGTCGGGCCTCCCCCGCGTCGTCTTGATGCCGCCGCGCCGACATTGTGAATATCGGTCGTCAACGCGGTGACATTTTGCCGTGCCAGGTTGACGCCCCGCCCGACCCGGGAAGCACTTTGTCATGGAGCCGATAGGCAGGTGCCATGTTGGACTGCTAAGGATCAGGCAAAAGACAGGAGAGAGATCGACATGAGCGCCCATGTTCACCCCGTTCCCGAATGGGCCGATAGCGCGTCCATGGATGCGCAAGGTTATGCACGCGCCTATGAAGCGGCGAAGGCCGACCCCGATGGATTCTGGCGCGAGGAGGCGCAGCGGCTCGACTGGATCACGCCCTTCACCACCGTGAAGGACACCAGCTTCGACGAGGCGGATTTCCGCATCAACTGGTTCGCCGACGGCCAGTTGAACGTCGCCGCGAACTGCATCGACCGGCATCTGGAAACGCGCGGCGACCAGGTCGCGATCCTGTGGGAAGGCGATGCGCCCGGCACCGATCGCCGCATCACCTATCGCGAACTGCACGAGCAGGTTTGTCGCCTGGCCAATGCGATGAAGGGGCTGGGCGTCGCGAAGGGCGACCGCGTCACCCTGTATCTGCCGATGATCCCCGAGGCGGCCTTCGCCATGCTGGCCTGCGCGCGGATCGGCGCGATCCATTCGATCGTGTTCGGCGGCTTTTCACCCGAGAGCCTGGCCAACCGCATCGTCGATTGCGATTCGCGTATCGTCATCACCGCCGATGGCGGCTGTCGCGGCGGCAAGGCGGTGCCGCTGAAAGCCAATGTCGACGCCGCGCTGGAGCATGACGGCGTGGCGGTCGACCATGTCGTCGTCGTCCGCCACAGCGGCGTCGACGTGACGATGAAGGACGGTCGCGACCAATGGTATGGCGATCTGGTCGATGCCGCCGACTCCGACTGCGCGCCCGAGCTGATGGGGGCGGAGGACCCACTGTTCATCCTCTATACCAGCGGATCGACCGGCAAGCCCAAGGGCGTTCTGCACACCAGCGGCGGTTACCTGCTCTGGGCGTCCTATACCCATCAGCATGTGTTCGATTACCGGGAGGGTGAAATCTTCTGGTGTGCCGCGGATGTGGGCTGGGTCACGGGGCACAGCTATGTCGTCTACGGCGCGCTGGCCAATGGCGCGACGACCCTGATGTATGAGGGCGTGCCGAATTACCCGGACCATAGCCGCTTCTGGCAGATCGTCGACAAGTACAAGGTCGCGACCTTCTATGCCGCGCCGACGGCCCTGCGCGCGCTGATGCGCGAGGGCGACGAATGGGTGAAAAAGACCGACCGTTCCAGCTTGCGCGTGCTGGGTTCGGTCGGTGAGCCGATCAATCCCGAAGCCTGGGAATGGTATTACAAGGTGGTGGGCGAGGGGCGCTGCCCGATCGTCGACACCTGGTGGCAGACCGAAACCGGCGGCCACATGATCGCTCCGATTCCCGGTGCGGTGGCGCTGAAGCCCGGCTCGGCGACGTTGCCGCTGCCAGGCGTGCTGCCGCAGATCGTCGATGCCGAGGGCAAGGTGCTGGACGGCGCGGTGGAGGGCAACCTCGTCATCGCCGATAGCTGGCCGGGGCAGATGCGTACCGTCTGGGGCGATCATGACCGCTTCTTCCAGACCTACTTCACCACCTATCCGGGGAAATACTTCACCGGCGACGGATGTCGCCGCGATGAGGACGGCTATTACTGGATCACCGGCCGGGTCGATGACGTCATCAACGTGTCGGGCCACCGGATGGGCACCGCCGAGGTCGAATCTGCGCTGGTCGCCCATGCGAAGGTCGCCGAGGCCGCCGTGGTCGGCATGCCGCATGACGTGAAGGGGCAGGGCATCTATGCCTTCGTCACGACGAACGCGGGTGTCGAGGAGGACGAGGGCTTGCGTAGCGAGCTGATCCAGTGGGTCCGTCGCGAGATCGGACCGATCGCCACGCCCGACGCGTTGCAGTTCGCGCCGGGCCTGCCCAAGACCCGCTCGGGCAAGATCATGCGTCGCATCCTGCGCAAGATCGCCGAGAATCAGGTCGATGCGCTGGGGGATACCTCGACGCTGGCCGATCCGGCGGTGGTGGATCACCTGGTTGCCAACCGGATCGAGCCGGGGAAAAAGGCGGCGTAACCGGGACGGGGCCGCTGGTTATCCGGCGGCCCCCTATTCCCTTGGTCTTCGACGTCGCTCAGGCTGAACGGAGCTTGGTATGATGGGCCTTACTCCCTCGCTCCGTTCAGCCTGAGCGAAGTCGAAGGCCACGCTAAACCCTCAAGGCGCCTTGCGGACCGGCGGCAAGGCCGCACAGATATCCACGCCCCCCGCAGGCACGGTGAAGAAGTCGTTCCTGCGATTCTCCCGCGCCTTGATCCACGCGGCAAAGCGCGGGGATACCGTCTCGCGATACTGGTAACGCGGACGCTGCCCGGCCGGGATTTCGCTCGCCAACCGTGCGGAGACGATGGCCAGCCGCTGCCCTTCGTCCTTGTAGAAACCCAGGTCGCCGGTGCCGCGCGGCAGGGTGGACAGCGCGTCCATGCCGTCGACGATCCGCCCGGCCACCGCGATATTGCGGTCCAGCGCGCGCGGGGACTGGCCGATGATCGTGTAAAGTTCGGCCCCGGTGCCGGTGCTGGGCGCCAGGTCGCGCGCGACGCCGACCATGCCGTAGCAATGCGGCATCCACTCGCGCGTGCCGTTGCCCGCCAGTGGCCAGCCATCGCGGCTATACCCCGCCCAGGTCGCGTAAGGGTCGGGCTTGCTCAACCGCGCGACCGCGCTGCTGCCCGGGCGGTCATATTCGGCCGGGGGATTGGCGACGATGCCGGTCGGCAGCGGCTTCTTCTCGGTCGCATCGCCCCATTGCGCGACGTAATTCTCCTGCACGCGGTACACGCTGGTCCCCTGATCCCACCAATGCGCCCGCGCCAGCGCACGGATGTTGGCGACATGCACCGGGGCCTGCCCGGCCGCCAACCGCATCGTCACCGTCCGTCCGTTGGACAGGGTGAAGACCAGGATCTCGTCATCGGGCACCGCGATCCAGTCGCCGGGCAGGGGATCGCCAGCTTGTACAGGCGGAGCGGGGGCGGGCGAGGCCTGCGCAAGAAGCGCGGCCAGCAGAAGCGCGATCGTCATGGGGGCCAAGACTGCCCCAGCCCGGCGTCCCACGCAATCGCTTGCGCGAGGCCGCGAAGCGCATTAGGGGCGCGTGTTCCAGGCATGGACTCATGCGGAGCGGTGGCCGAGTGGTCGAAGGCGCTCGCCTGGAAAGTGAGTATACGGCAAAACCGTATCGAGGGTTCGAATCCCTCCCGCTCCGCCATTTATTCTCCGTAAGTTATTGTTTTTGCTCAGAAAATGTCTGAGCGTCGGCGGCAGGCCCCACATTCGTACCCACGTCGTGGTTCGGGTGGCCGATGCCAGAAGGGTAACACCCTTTTTTGCGCCTAGTTTTCTCTCTTACTCAGATAGTGGGCGCTCGGCTCCGCAGATATTTTTGGCCGTTTTCTAGAGCGGTTTTCGATCAGTCTGCATCATATCCGCACGCGGCGAAGTAGTTGGCACATTCCTGTGGTGAGTAGAGGTCGAGGATGCGGCCGATGGCGTTCCATAGGCCATGGATGG